>JAYKGU010000071.1:0-36316 GCA_035285585.1 Synechococcales cyanobacterium | reverse complement strand
CGGTTGCCTGAGAATCATGAGGCGATGGTTTACATCGCCATGATTCGATTGATGTTGCGACGATTAGGAAACAACTGTAGAAGATGGAAAAGGAAAGAAGTTTAACAATCGTTTACAAACACTCTCTTAACTTGCTAGAGTGTTAATTGACTAAGGGGCGTCTTGCCCTCTCGGCCCGACAATCATGCTAGAGGTAGGGAAAAACATGCTCTCTCATCAGACACAAACCCCGAACGTTATCCTGGGCGACAGTCGTAGAATTACACGATAAGCATCAAGTATTATTGGCTTATTGGCTTAAGACAGAGCTGAGGATAGGCAGGGTGCGGTAAAGCCTGTAAGCGATGGAAGAGAGCATATGGTTCGCTGGCTTGATCTTAGGAACATAAAAGAGTCAGATAGAAGGTGGCGGCGGACTGCATTTGCTTGCGCTGCTGTGTTCCTGTGGCTGTTTATTGGGGAGAATGGTGCGATCGCCCAGTCCAACAGCTCAGACTCTGGCCTGGAGTTAGAAGACTTTGACTTCTGGGCGGAGCAGTGTCAAACGCTGGCCCAAACGCGCCAATATGAGGAGGCCCTATCCGCTTGCGAACAGGCGATCGCCCTCAATGACGATCTTGATGAAACGCTTGAGGAATGGTCGACCCGTGGTGCAGTGCTGGTTTACCTGGGGCGATACGAGGATGCTCTCGTCTCCTTCGACCGGGTTCTGGAGGAGCAGCCTGACTACTCCCTGGTCATGACGTTCCAATGCATGGCCCAGTATAACCTGGGGCGATTTGAGGAGGCCGTTGATACCTGCGAAGCTGCCCTATTGACCGACGGCAACTGGGGTCAGCGATCGCCCACCTCGGCCTGGTATTATCGTGGCCTATCCCTGCAGCAGTTGGGATTTTTGGAGACTGCGCTGGAATCTTTTGAGCGAGCTGTCCGACTGGGGAGCAGTAACTTGGCCGAGGGTGAGTCTGGTCCTAAACCTACAGATGGGGATCAGGAATTGGCAAATCCTCAACCAGGCCCGGTGGTCAATCCACCTAACACAGTGGAAGAACCGCTGGCGCAGGCAGAGTGGTGCCACACCCTGCATTTACTGGGGCAGGGGCGGGACGACCTGGTGAGTCCGTCGTGGGAGCTGTGTGGATTAGACGAGGCGATCGCCCTCTATGAGCAGGCACTCCTGGTTGACCCCCAGGACAGCGTCCTCTGGCGGCAGCAGGGATTTGCCCTGGAACAGCGGGGAGCCTACGAACGGGCTTTGGAAGCCTACAATCAGGCGCTCGTTCTAATTCCTGACCATGCTCAAACCCTGGCCCGACAGTGTGGCGTACTGAACCAGCTAGAGCGTTATGAAGCTGCTCTCGTAGCCTGTGAAGCGGCCCTGCAAACGGTTCAGTCTCGGGACGCCCACGGCATGGCCTATCGCCTGAATCAGCACAGCATTGCCCTGTTGGGGCTGGAGCGCTACGAGGAAGCTCTGGCGGCGGCGGAACGGGCGATCGCCATTTTGCCCGACTATGGGCCTGCCCATAACAGCAAAGCCGTCGGCCTGTGGCGCATCGACCAGAACTTTGCGGCTAACCAAACCATCCAGACGGCACTCCAGCTTTACGCCCGTCGGGAGGAGCAGTTTGAAGACACCTTTTATCGCCCAAACAGCGATCCGTGGCCGTTGTTTTACCGCGACTATGGATTGGCATGGTTCAACTACGGGCGTATCCTGGCCAGTCAAGGAATTCAAGACCTTGAGGGTGCGGCCTATGCCTATATTCAGTCTTTGCAGTGTCCTGTGCAGAAGTTCGTACAGCACTCCCAAAGTTCGGCTAATTTACCGGAGGTTCCCTCAACCTGCCTGAACGAGCAAAATGAAGGACCAGCAAGTCAGAACGAGTTGGTTGCAGCTTCACGGGAGGTCAGCGCTAGGGATGAAGAGTTTGTCGTGATTCTGATGGACCCTGTTATGCGTCTACAGACGCAGCCGGTTCTGCCACTGAAGCGATACGCAGACACACTGCTGAATCTAGCGGCTGTTTATACCGACAGACGTTTGCCCAACCGTCATCAAGTGGCCTTTACCTTTGCGTCGATGACGGTGCAGCTAGAACCGGAATCGTTTGTGGCCTGGCACAACCTGGGGCTGGCGGGGCTGCGGTCTGGGAACCTGGAAGACGCCTACTATGCCTACAACATTGCCCATCGCATTGAACCAGAGAATCTTCAGGTTTTGATGGGGGTGGGGGAAGTGCTGGCTTTGCAGGGGCGGTTGGAGGAGGCGATCGCCGTTTACGAGCAGGTTCTCAACCTTGACCCGACCTACACGCCCGCTCAACTCCGGCTGAATGCTCTAGTTGGCCAGAGCTAGGATGGCTGTGCCTGGGGTTCCCTGACCCCGGTTTCAGATCGTGCTGCCTGGGGATAATCAATGTTCAGATCATACGTACAGAAAGCTGGCTTCACCTGCTCAATCACCTGCCTGACCAGGGATTCGTCGATCGGGTTGGGGCGATCGGGGCGCAAGACGACCTTAAAGTGAAAGGGTTTGCCGCCACCAAAGGCGAACGGCCTTTCATCAGCGGTAGCCGCATCCGTAGCAGCCAGTTCTCCAAACTTTGCCTGCCCAAACACGAAGGCGTTTTGGGTTTCGTCCGTAATGCTGATGTGCTTTTCAGCCTCTGGTAACCCCTCATCCAGGGGCAAGTCGGTGTAAAGGTGGAGGTAGTAGAGTAAGCCTCGCCGGGTGCCCCGCCAGCGGTAAAGTTCGACGGCGTAGCGAATCAGGCGGCGCTGCTGCTTCAGGCTCCAGCGGGGCTCCAGTTCCCAGGCCACCCACTTTGATAGAAACGGTAGCAGGGTGCGGGGGGCCGTCAGCGGATCGAGATAGCCCCGCAGCATGCGTAGCATCTGTAGACTGGGATCAAAGGTTTGCTCGAAGACACTCAGGAAGCGGGCCATGAAATCTTCGCTGTGAAAGATTTCGGGCAGTAGGGTCATGTAGTCGCAAACGGGGCGGACCTCGATGCGCAGGGACTGATAGCCTGCCAGCCGCTGTCGCCCCTGCCAATGAGCGAACAGAAAAATCTCACCATCATAATTCAGCTCAAGGGCTGGTTGATGGAGCAGGGCTGCCTGCCGTTCAAAAAAGTCATCGGGAACCCGGAGCCGAATGGAGTGATGGAGAGTAGTCCGCTGCTGAATTGTGCCGCTTAACTGGTGGGCAGGATGGTGTCCTGGGGGTACAGGCGATGGGGTGGCTGCGCCGTCTCCAGTTTCTTGTTCCGTGGAAGACGGAAGGCACCAGTCCACCGGAAAGTTTCCCGTCAGCTCTAGCGACCACTCGATGGCGTGGGTACCGGAATTTTCCAGCTCAAGGTCGATTTCGCCCACCATGCCCGGTGTGAGCTGTAGCACATTGGGATCTGGTTCGGTCGCAGCCTGGGAACGAGGACGCCTGATCCAATCCACGGTTTCCGGCAACCGCATGGACACGAGCTGTAGAGGAAGGGTGGGTCGGGTCAGGGCTTGAGTCATGGTAGTCCCTCTTGTTACTGGGTGTGGATTTCGTGACCGGACGCGAAAGCGGTTTCACCGGGGTTCAGCCGTTCCTCATCCCAGGAGCAGATCAGCCCCAGAGAGCCGGGATCGACCACCAGCTCGGGTCGCTCGTTCAGCAACCAGCCCTGCCGGGGATGGTGGCGGATGCTGTAAAGCTGGACGCTGCCGACCGACTGGATTTCAACCAGGTCTTGCAGGATGGCGATGATGTCGGAACCTCGGAGCGATCGCCCCAGTTCCCACCCTTTGCCGTCAAAGCCGCCCGTCAGGGGATTCAAAAAGCGGTACAGGGTAGTCTGAATGCGAGACAAGATCTCTGTTTCCAGGGTTTCGCTCCGGTACTGAGGATTGAGCAATACCTCGGCAGCGACCCTGACTCCCACATAGTTGGGCGGCTCCAGGTGTACCTGCACCCCCAACGGCTTGCGTTCCTTGAGTTCTGCCAGGAGGCGATCGCGCACCTTCGTCTCTAAGGCAAACGTTTGGTCGGGATGCATGCCGTAGGGAAAGGCGGTGCGCAGATCAATGTCCGCCGGATTTTTCCAGTTGGTCAGGTTGGGAACCACCAGCAGCCGCACGATGCCGGGTGTGGTGCAGGGCAGGCAGTGGGCGCGGTAAATACCAGGATGGGCTTCTTTGGCAACCGTTTCAAAGTCCTCGGGAATCATGGCCGACTTGGCGGTGCGGAGGACGCGGGGCACTCGCAGAACGGCCTCATCCAGGGACTCGGCGTCAGCGCCACCCTCGGCAGGTCGGTGATTGGTCACGGACTTGATGTAGGGAATAGCGGTCTTTAGCGTGTTCAGCGTATGGGTCTGGACATTGCCACGGGTGCCGCCGCCAATGCGATAGGCGGTCATGTAAATCTCTGCACCACGGGGAGGAATTTTGCCGTACTGCCATTCGCGCCGCTGCATGTGCTCTGAGTCATCGGCGGCAATCAGCGGCATATCGGCAGGGCCAATGCGGGTGGAAAATCCCCGAGTTTCTTTGCCCCAGGGCTGAAGTCCAGTGCGCTCCAGGGTTTGATGCTTTAACCGGGATGGCTCGTAGATCAGGGGACCGAACTGGACGGTGCCAGTGCGGGAATCCAGGGTGTAGTGGCGCTTGTCGTCTTCGTCCTCATCCAGTTCATATACGTCAGAGTCGCTGAAATCCTCGACTTCCCGCCAGCGCTGCCCGACCATGCCGTTGACCTCAAGGGTCGCCTCTGATTCGAGAGCATCATCGGGTAGTTTGACAAAGATAGATTCCTGTTCCGGATCTCGCTCCAGCACTGGGAAGCCTTCGAGCTGGAAGGTCTGGCCGGGCTTGCCGTTGCTGATCCCCAGGAATTCATTGAACACCGTCAGGCATTCCCGTGCGCCAATGGTGCCACCGATCGCCCGTACCCGCATACGGTTGATAATGGGGGAATAGCTGTAGTCGCCCTGATCCTGGCGCGATCGCCGATAGACGCAGCGAATCCAATGCCCCCGATACCCCGGCTTAAACTCCGCCTCCGGCCAGTGCTGGGGCAAGTGAAGAATGACATCAGCCCCTTCACCTTCTGGATTTGCACCCTGTTCCCGCAGCTCATGAAAGCTGAATCCTTTGGTTCTGTCGTCCTGGGGTTGTCGCAGAATGCCTGAACGCCAGCGATCGCCATCCCACACTTCCCAAACCAGGGGCGGATCGGCTGGGTCGATGCCCGTACTGCCCGCAATCACGCCGCGAAAGTTGAGCGCCAGCACCGTGCCCGTAATGCGATTCTCCCCAGGGGCGATCGCCCCATTCAGGGAAAAGTTACCCCGACCATTGCCGTTCACCCGATAGGCTCCGTTGCCGTTGATGAAAGGGGACGCTCCCTCCTGGGAATCCACCGCCGGAGCCAGCACCAGGTAGAAGCAGTTGTCGTGCTCACTGGTGGAGAACAGCCGCACCGACCCCATGGCCTCCCAGTCTACTTCGCCGGTCACGACGGGATTCTCTAATTCGCTAGCACTGGGGGCAGTCTCGGTCGCTTCACGGGCGGTGAACAGTCCTTTGAGCGCAGGCTGCCCAATGATGAGATCCGCGTAAGTGGTGAACACGACGGCAGGCTCCGTCTCGGTGCGCACCGTGGCCACTTCCGTCCCTTTCGCCACCCGCACGGGGTAACTTTCCCCTGCAATTACGGGTTTAGTGAGATAGAAAGTCAGCTCCGTCTCCGCAGCGGTGGGGGGACGAAGCCGAATGCCCAGCAGCTCTAGAAAGGTGACGTAGTGCAGCCGGGGCACCTGGTTGAACCGCAGCAGCATTTGATCCACCAACCAGGCGAATAGCTCAATTAAAGTAATACCGGGATCGCTGGGGTTATGGTTGGTCCACTCCTGGCAGTAGCGGGGGATGCGCAGCTTGCATTCCTGCACCAGGTCGTTGAACGCGCGATCGTCCAGATTCGACTTAGGCAGATTGGGCAAAAATTCAAACTCGCGGCGGAATTCGGTGTTGGGCATAACGGCTGGGGGGCAAGTGGGGGCAAGGCGGCAAACTGGCGGTTTCCTAACTGGGTTCAGCCTGCTGCAAGTAGAAGGGATAGACCATGCTGCGGGTATCAGGCTCGTCTTTGGGGGAATAAAGGATGTGAATATCGACTCGACCGCTCTGCCCCGCCCCATCCGGTTCGGTAATGATTTGCCGCAGCAGAATGCGCGGTTCCCACATCTCCAGGGCTTCTTCGACGTAGAGGCGAATCAGGGTCATGGTGCTAGAGTTCATCGGCTCAAACACCAGCTCCGAAAGGCGCGAGCCAAAGTTGGGGCGATATACCCGCTCACCCAGCTTGGTGCCCAAAATGATGCGAATGGACTCTTCCAGGTTCGGGCTATTGGCGCTGAGCTGAATGCTTCCCTGCACGTTAACGCTGGCGGGAAATGCAAACCCAGCCCCAATGACCGGATTGGGGACTTCATTCATTCCCGTGGGCATGGCATAGGGCTCCCATTATATCTTTGGCACGATCCTACCGTTAATGTTCTGACCAGAATCATGAGAAATACTTAAGGGTATGGGCGATCGCACGTTGGTTTCCTCGTAGGGTGCGTCACGCAAAGCGATGACGCACCAAAGCCTTGCTCAATGGTGCGTTGGGCTTGCGCAATAACACACCCTACCGCTACAAGCTGCTAACCGCCAATACGGACTGTGGGACAGCCCATAGAAATCGGATTCGGCGGCCCCAGGATTTCTTGAACGATATCTCCTTGGCGAGCTGCTGGTAAGCCATTGATCATAACTGTAGAGCTACCTTTGATGACAAAACCAGGCCCATCCACACAGAAAGGAACGGGTGAAGGTTGCGTACAGGCATGCATATCAGCTGCACCCCCAACACTCATCATCATTTCAGCTGCCTTTTCTTCATGTTCTTTACCAACTTCTTTTTCTCTCTCTTCTTGCTTTTTTTCCCTCTCTTCTTCGGAAAGTTCAGCTTCTGCCTCTTTTTCTTCCTCAGTAAGTTCTGGTGGCTCTGGTGGTTCTGGTGGCTCTGGTATGGCAGTTCCTGCTGGTAGAGCTCTCCATGCAGGTTTTCCACCAATAAAGACATTCGAGCTACCAGGCCCCGGCCCTAAAACTGGTGGAGCCGCGTGACTTACTAAATCCCCAACACGTGCAGCTGGCATTCCCATAAAAAACGCTCCAAATATTAATTAATATTAATCATTGCTCCTTTCAGATTCATGGTGGCACTAGCAGTGATGTCAATATTCTTCGCATCAATCTTTAAATCTCCTGTAGACTTAATGCTGATCGAATTACTGCTATCTTCCAGGTAGATCTTATGGCCTCCATTCGTTTCAACTAACACCCCGCCATCTTCAATGAACTGAATCTTATGCCCAACTCGCGTCTGAAAGGTACGCAGACGAACTTTGCTGCCTTGAACATTGTCATCTACTTTATTAGGCGGTGTGTCTTCGCCATTCCAAACGCCGCCAAAAATGTAGGGGCGATGAATATCGCCATGTTCAAAGCCCACCAGCACTTCGTCATCGATTTCCGGTAGACAGTCAAATCCGCGTTCGGAACCGGCTCCAATACTGACAACCCTGGCCCAATGACTGTTGTGATCCTCCGTGAGGGTAGGAAACTTGACCTTGACGCGGCCCCAGCCTTCCGGGTCTTCATTGTCGGTGACGATGCCTACCAGCAGGGTTTGTCCCGGCTGTGGGCGGGTTTTGGGCGATAGGGTCGAAAGTAGGTCACCGCAACGCAGGCCACGGACGCTGAACTCGGTTGTGTAGACGCGCTCCGTGAAGCTATGGCGAGTTTCGGTAACATAGTATTTGCCGCTGTGAGGCCCCATGTCTTCCAGCTCGACAACTCGCCCTGGGCGGATCTCAGGATTGCCTTCCCCCTTGGCATCGGCATGGACATACTGCCCAGATAGCTCGTCGTAAAGGGCTTGAGCCATTACATCCGCCTCCTTAGACTGAAACACGGGGCGATCGACCAGCAGCATCTTAGGATTATCCGGCTTTTTATCAAAGGCGCTGCTGCTGTCTTTGCCCTGACCGTTGTCGGTTTCGGTGATCAGGTGCTCGGATTGGACTGTTGAGACAAAGGGCCGCTTGCTGCTGTAGTCCCACCCCCGCACCTCGACTTCCTTGACCTGCTCCGCACTGGTCACCCGCACCCGAAAGTTACTGATATCCTTGAGCCACTTGAGCTTGAGAGTATCGCTGCTTTTAGGGGCGCGGAAGTTGAGGGCACCGTCCTGGACAAAGAGTTCATAGCCGAGTCGAGCAGCGCGATCGCGCAAAAACGCCATATTAGTCTGGTTTTCCTGAAAGACATAGTCGTGGGGAATGCCGCTTTCATCGATTTCTCCCGCTTTAATACCGACCTCATCGATAACTTTCTTGACGATATCGGTATCAGTCATGTTTTGGAAAGAACGATTAAACCGTCCCCGCTGTAGCCGGTGGGAAACGTCGTAGCCTCGAATAATAATGGGAGCCTGGGTGCGATCGCTAAAGTGGGTTTCAATCGCCGTAATTTCCCCCTCAATCAAGTAGGTTTCCTCGGTACGGTTGCTATTAGAGCGATCGCCGCTTGACTGCCCAGAACTCTCATCTGAAGACGTGCCAGGCACCAGCCCAATTTTCACCGTCTTGCCCATCTTGAGCAAATTCTGATGCTTCCAAACCTTCTCGTTAGGCGTGACGGGCTGGTAGTCGTTTCTGAGGACAAGGGTGAACATAGCGGGCAAATGCAGGCTTTCTTCCACGATGACCTGGAGAAGGTCGTCCATGACTTTGGGTGGATTGCGATCGCCATCAATCTCGATATCCGGCAGGGACTGATAGCTACCAACTGGCCCGTTCACTGTCGAGGACGGAGGCATCGTTTAAACACTCCTGAAGGTAAGTAACAATACTGTTGGAGAGACGAATAGTGAAGATCAGAATCGGGTTGCTTAATTGAATTTGCGAAGGCTTAGACACCAAATCGGGTAAAAATGCTGTCCCCCGTGCGATCGGGCTTTACGGAGTCTAAGCTAGGTCGAGGACGTCCGTCTGTCTCTTTGAGCGTCAGATTGTCGATGACGGCTCTGACAGGAGTCCCATCGGGAAGAAACATGGTGAGCTTATAGTCAAGACGTTCGATAATACAGTAAGGCAAATATTTATCCTGATTTCCCCATAAAAATCGATAAATGGGTGTCTTTTCTTGACTGTTATCATCACCGTTACCGCCACCTGAGCTAGATGATGGGTTTGACTTCTTGACGTGCTTCACGAATTCAACGGCGCATAGAAACGGACGTAGATAAGCCTGGACGTCTTCCCGCTCTTCATAGGTGTCAAACATAATATTGCTGATAGTAATAGTGCGGGCTTTAATATGGGAAAAGCTAATTTTGGGCCGACCCGTTTCTTCAGTCCGGGCACCATTTTCCTCCGATGACTCCACTTCATGCTGAAATGATAATTCAACGGGATTAAACATAAAGTGAATATCGGGGACACCACCATCGAGGGCTTTGAGAAAAGCTTTTTCGAGTTTCATAGCTTAATGACCGTTATCTGTGATTTTTTTTATATTTTCAGTTATTAACGTGGTTTAGTGTCCATGGCGCTCACGGTCGTACCGTAATCGGTCTGCAAGCGAACCACAGATAGTTTCAATTAATCCCTCAACCTCTCTGGGAATGGGCACCTCTCCATCTCCCGGTGAAGCCCGTGGTGGGCCTGTTTGCGGGTATGATGGCGATCGCCCCGCCAAACTACTTCGGGGAACCACAGCAAGCCATGCCGAGGGATAGGCAGCGGGCAGACCGTGCCGTTCCTGAGCCAGGACGAGGCGATCGCGGAAATGACAATACAAATATCGGGCTAGCTGTTCCAGGGTTTCATCGTCCAGTTCTCCCAATGCCTGCTCCCCACCAGGCAAAGCATCGAGGGGATTGGCTAATGTAACTGCTGATGAGACAGCATCGGCTGCATTGCCTGGCTGGAAACGGTTAGGGATGGACTGAGCTGTCAGCTTTGCTGACATCATTGCTGACTCAGGCCCATCCAGGGGTGCTTCGGTTGGTGGTGCTTCAGCGCTCCGGCGAGTGGTCGGGGATAGCAGCGAGAACTGCTGCTCCCAGTCTTCTTGAAGGGATGGCTGGAGCGAGAGGGCACTACTGACTAACAGATCCTCAATGTTGGACCAATTTTGAGGCGTTGCGATCGGCCCGGTATCCGCTGCAGTGGAACCGAGTTCGCCCTCGGATACGCCAACTTCAGTCGGTTGCGCTTCAGGTGGTTGCTTTGCGGTTGGTTGCTTTGCGGTTGAACCTTCGCTGGATGGACTGACTATGGATGAACTCGCTGCCGTTGAGTTCTGTGTTACCGCTGAATCATTAGTTACCAATGCTGCATGGGATGTGTGGACACCGAAAGTACTCGCCTCAGAGGGTTCATCAGCAGAACTGGTATCTAAGTCAGGATTGGCATCCGCAAGTACTCGCCCTTCCTGAAGCCGCTGCCACTGCCCTAGTGGATGACGCAGGGATGGCATCAAAGGCGTGAATTTAGCCTGAATAATGGGAGCTGTGTTGGGACTATTGGATTCCGGCAGCTCAACTGGTTGGTTCTGTTGGTATATTTGATCCTGCTGATCTTGATCGCTGACGGTTGGCAAAGGTGCGATGACTGTATCAACCGAAGGTTCAGACTGCCGAAGCTGCACCTCCCCAGTTGCAGCGATCGCACGTCTATCACTGGCAGATGCTTCCTGGAGAGATGGTTGGTACTGGGGCGATCGCCCTTCTCCCTCCTTTGGTGCAATATCGATGGAAGCATCCCCTGCGGTCTCGTCCAGAACTGGGGTCACGAATGGTGGCAAATAAGGTGTAATCTGGCGAGGAATACCTGACGGTTCGGAGAACGGTATGGTTGAGGTAACGGTATCTGCCTCTGCTACATTCCCAATCGTTTCGGGTAACTTTGGGCTAAACTGTTTCCTTTGCAAATCGCCTGACGTACTTTCAAATACTTCTATGGCTAAATCGTGCGACTCAATCTCTGAGGGAGATTCCGCACCTGCAGTCAGGTCGATATCGGGAGGTACGCCCTTGGGAGTCGGAAAGCTAGATTCCGATTCATCTTGATCTCCTGCTACTCTGGCAAGTGGCGTCACTAAGGGCGCAATCGTAAAGTCTGGTAGCGCCTGGTTTGAACTTTCGCGATCGGGCGTCTCGTCTGCGCTGACCGGAGACGGCAAGGCTGTAAACGACTCAAGCGATAAAGGGGGTTGCTGGTCGGGTAGGAGGGAAAGGTGAGGGTCTGAAAGCGTCAGGGCAGTAGGGGGTGAAGCTTCACCATCGGGGCGATTTGGAGGAGTCGTATCGGGTTGCAGGTTGACAGATGGTACGGACGATATGACTTCAGGATCGGGATAAACCGGCGAATCCGTGGCAAAAGATGCGGGCGCAGGAGGCTCGTCGGGCAAGGTCGAGGAATTGAAGAGTGAGATAGAGTCAGCAAAATTCGTTAGTTCTGGCTCTGGCTCTGACTCCAGTTCTAATTCTGACACGGAAGCGGTAACCATATCCTGGTCTGCTGATTGAATATCAGGGGGTTGCTCCTCTGGAATCCAATCTGCCTCAGGCAAAGCAAGTACTTGATTGTCGAAGGGATAAGATTCTGAAGGTAGAAGCGTACTGGGCAGGGGCGATCGCCCCTGCTCCACCTCATTCGATGCCGGATCAGATTCAGCCTGAATCGTATCAGCCGACGGCACGCTGGAATCGGGGGCTCTGCTGATATCCGGCGACGCACCAGGATCTGGTTGTGTACCAGCTTCAACGCCATCAACAGTGCTGCTCTCTACTGAAGCTGACTGTTCGCGACGATTTAATTGCGAAGTACTCTCCTCAGCAGGATTCTCTTGAATCGTACTTTCCTGGGCTGTCTTTTCCTCGGTTGTCTCTTCCTGGGTTGTCTCTTCCCGAATCGTCCTTTCCTGGATTGTCCTTTCCTGGGCTGTCTCTTCCTGGGCTGTGGCTGTCCTTTCCTGGATTATCTCTTCCTGGGCTGTCCTTTCCTGGATTGTCCTTTCGTGGATTGTCTCTTCCTGAGTTGTCCTTTCCCGAATCGTCCTTTCCTGGATTGTCCTTTCCTGGATTGTCTCTTCCTGGATTGTCTCTTCTTGGATTGTCTCTTCCTGGATTGTCTCTTCTTGGGTTGGACTTTCCTGGATCGTGCTTCTTTGAATTATGTCTTCCTGAATCGTACTTTCTCGGGGCGTATTTCTTTCAGGTGCCTTCTCTTGCGCCGGAACCTCTTGCGCCGGAACTCCTTGAGAAGGACTCTCTGAGACAAGGCTTTCTTGGGTTGCCTTTTCTTGGATCAGGTTGCTCTGGTAGGTATCCTGTTGAGCGCTGGGGGTGGGGGGGCGATCGCCACTAACCTCGCTAGTGGGAGTCAGAGTCGTAAAGCGGGTAAACGCTTCGGGAAGCTGAAAGCGAGACGGGGCAGGAGATTGGGACTGTGGTAGAAATAACGGCTGTAGCAGCGGATGATCTTGCAGCCTGGCCTGAATCGACTGCCCCAAAGCAGGTTTGAGAAATGGCCAGCCTAAAGGTTGCCTCAAACGCTGGAAATCGTTTAACGGCGGGCGAGCACCAAGGGGCTGGTCGGGTCGTGTCATGGGGTAAAGCCTTTGACCTGCATTTTACGGATTTTTAAAAACAGGGAGCGGTCACTATCCAGCAGTGAAATAACCCATTGAGTCACGTCCCTGGGAGTGAACCTGAGCACCGTCTGAATTTTGGTCGCTCACCTGTAGGCCCTCAAACCCCAGGGTCAGTTCTTCAACGGCAATCTCATTTTGGGATGCCTGCATGGCGGGCGTTTTCCAACCCGTGGGCACAGCTCCCAGCAATGTCCAGCACTGCATCGTTTCCCCGGCCTGGTTGAAAACCACGATATTGACGTTGCGCCGTTCCACTTTCTTGGTGGGATCGAGGATATTTTTCAACCACTCCCAAAAGGTCAAATCGTTGGTGATCCCACGCTTCAGGGTAACGGGGGTAAACTTCGGTTCACCCAACATCAAGCGCACCTGATCATTGACACCTCCTTCTCGATGGGGAGTCGATTCAATATCGATGCCGATACTTGAACATTCACTAAAAGAGGCTTTAATGGTGCTCTCCATCTCGATATAAAATCGATTGCTGGAAACATAGTTTTTCCCTCTAATTGCTTCATCCGCCATCGCTACGCTCCACTCGTTGTTCTGAACCTCAATCAAGCTAGTGGGGCATCCCCACCCTGGCTAGTTACAGCCGATGCTGCCAGTCTCCCGATCGCTCTCGCTGTCGCCAAACTTCCTCTGTCAATAATTCGTAAATGCGATCGCACAGCCGCTGCATCTCAGCAGGATTTTCTAAAAGAAACGACGTCCACTTTTTCAAAAGCTCGATGTCATTCATTGGTTTCATCCTGCTCCTGTGACCAAACAAAACTCCACAATTCTTGCATAGGTACCGTTGGCACTAATCCAGCCTCACTGATCAGGTACTGGGCTTCCTGGGTGGATAGAATTTTTCCGACCGCCTCTCCCGCCTCAGAACCTTGCCGGTAAACCAGCCCCAGCTCATAGCGTAGCGGGTAGTCCTCGGATAAATTGACGTAGTAAAGTCCCTTGACACCACAGAGGTCAATATCGGTCTGAATGGGTTGATCCGTGACCTGCATCAGAGGCTGAGTGCTGGATGCGGCATCACTGCCAATCGCTAGCGGGTAGACCGAGCATTGACCAAAGGCACGGCTCAGGCGATCAAAGCCAATACTAATGCGCCCACTGGCGTCATCGGAATTTTCATAGGCAAAGAACATTTTTTCATAGAGATTTGCTTTAAGACCGTACTCCCGAATGAGGGTGCGATCGCGCTCACCCGCCTGCTGTTGGAGTACTTCGAACCGCCGAATCAAGTCCGGGTCATTGTCTAATACTTGCTCTTTGAAAAGCTGAATGGTGTCTCGGTTGATCGGTTCAGATTCGTCGGGAAAGTAGAGCTGAACCGGAATTCCTCTGAGTTCTGCTGCATTCAAATCTTCGCTGGTATAAAGCTCGCGCAACTCCTCCAGAGAAATATAGCCATCGAGTCGCTCCGGTACATTTCCAGCAACGTTGTAAGCATCTCGAAAGGGTACCAAAACGGTCAAGCCATCATAGGCGATCGGCTGACTCGTCAGGTCTGCGGGCAAGCTTTCCGGCAGGCGAATCAAACCGATATTTTGAGGCGACTGCTCAACAAACCTCAAAACTCCCTGCCGAGAGCGGAAACGTGATTGGTTGGACCGGAGCCATCGGAGGCTAGGATGCCGTTTCTCAATTTCGTCCATTAAAGGCAACGGGGTGTAGTTGTCGCCTAGTTCAGAGAGGGGCGTTTGAGACTCGGCGATGGGGTTTAGCATCGTCCGAAACATGGCCACATGCCACGCGCCGCCTATCTCAACCTGATACTGAATCGGAGCGCCAGGAACCGGTATTGCCGATAGATAGCGCTCCTCATCTGCGACTTCCTCCTCAGGCAATGACAGTATGGGAGCGTTTGGCTCTCGCAAGAAGATCCATGCCCCAGTTCCCATTAAAAGTAGGACCAATGCCGCCACCGGTAAGCCCAATCGGGCCAGCCAGGGCGATCGCCAAACACTCCCCTCCCCCACGGGTTCCCCTGGTATCCGCGATTCAGTTGGAGCCTTGGCCGATAGGTCTCGCAGCGCCTGTAAAGCTTCATCCGCAGTTTTGAACGGTGCTTCTTCTTGAACCAGGCGGCAGAGAAAGTGATACAGAGGTTGATCGCTAAACGTTTGCCGGATCCGATCGGTGCGGAGTCCAGGGATTTCACCCGTATCGGGATTAACCGCATGGCCCGCAAGCTGAAAGCCAATTCGCCCCAAATCCTGCAAATCATCCGAGGTGCTACCCAAGTCTTGAGCCGTTTGGGCGATCGCTCCATGGAACTTAGGCGAAGCGGGCGGATGAATCAGGTGTTCCCAAAGCAGCAGGTCAGTGACGTGGATAAAGAATTGGCGATCGCTGTTCACCCCAGCCAGGTCAGTCTGGCGGATAAACAGGCTATCCAGGCTCAGGTTGCCGTGGGGAATGCCCCGCTCGGTGTGACTCGTTGAAAATTGAATGCGGCAGACCGTGTGCAGAAATTGGAGGGTTTGCAATACCTGGCGCAGGACTTCGCGAATCTGTGATGGGTGAAGGCTGCCGTGCTGGGCAACGTAATCCCTCAGCGAAAAACCAGGGAGCGGCTTGGCTACCAGGTAACATCTCCCCGCTGTTTCTATGTCGGCAGGATCAAAGGGGGGCGCAAATGCCTCGACCAGCCGCAACAGGCGAAAATCCCGGCCTTCACCTGGCCCGTTTAAAGTATTGAGGTTGAAGTTAACAAGCCGCGCGAATGCCTTCTGGCGGTCCTGGATTTCGGCGGGATTGAAGTCAGTTTCTGACAGCAAGTATTCCTGAATGGTCACCCGCTCATCCGCCTGATTGGTCGCCTCATACCAGCGCACCCAGGGCACCTCAGCCACTCCGGTCTGCCGATGAATGGGCCGACCCATCTCGTACCGATACCAGTGACTGCCCCGCAGGGGTTCACCCTCAGCCAGAAGCGGCACAGGCGGCGGCATCCAGCCCAGCCCCTCGGTTGGATTTGGGTCCAACTCATCCAGCCCATCCTCCAGCAAAGCGTCTGAAGGCTCTATCTCTGAAACGTGTTGGGGATGGGTCAGCGTGGCCGTCGCGGGACTGGCTAACGCACCATTTTTTGACTCAGGGGCATACGGAACTGGGTCCGCCTGTGTAGTACGAATATCGCCCGTTGATGGGTCACCTTCCTGGGATTGACTCTGATTCTCTCTACCCGGCAGTTCCGCGTTCTCATAAACAGAGCGGGCCTTTCTCCAGGCATGCATCCGCAAAATAGCGCCGGGATGCTTAATGAAGGTGCGAACTTCTCTAACCTGACGCGAAATTAGCTCGACAATATCGGGTAAACGCCGACTCATGGACTACCCCTCACTAACGCTGAGGGCTGTCAGAGAAGGGGCGTTGATACCAGACGGAGACTGGCCAGTGGGGTTCGCGTCTGAGTCCAAATCGTTAATCTGGCGATAAAGGTTGTATAGAAAGTTCAAATCGGCTGCAAACAGCCCCTCAATCAAAGCGGGGTTTACATCCTCAAGGGTTCCAAGCCGGGTGATGACTCTAGACAAAATAATGATTGTGGCATAGGCAGGATTAGCCTGCACCCGTGGATCTCGCAGCGGCACAATTTCATCGACGGCCTTGGCCAATCGCATGATGCCGGTTCGGTGCAGGTTCCCTTCGCCGTCCAGGTAGCCCTTTGGTAGAGTAAACTCAAACTCGGTTTGAAACATGGGATTTAGAAAAGATTCCAATCATTAGCAAGGGTTAGCCAGAGCTGGCAGGGGTTACCCGCACAAAACTTTCGACCGCCATCTCCAACTCTTCAATTTCCATTTCACTGCTCTTAGCGCTGACATCTGATGCCTTGTAGCGCAAAGGCCACGCCCCCCGAAAATTAAAGCGAGCCTGTTCTTCCGCGGCCTGGTTATAAACGACGAGGGAGCCGTCCCGGCACTGATCCGACCATTTTCCCTCTTCTATGGCCGCAAACCAGCTCCATAAAGTCATGGAAGTGGTCATGCCGCGCCGCAGAATGATGTTTTCGGTTTTCGTATTTCCCGGTAGCCTCACCCGCACAACCCGGCCCATTTTGGCGTTGGCCCACTTCTCAGGCGTCACCTCGTGCAGATCAGCCACTTCATGCTCGCGCTGAAAGCCCTGACATTCGAGAAAGGTGGCATCTACGTTGTCGTCGCTCCCGTCCAGCTTCAGCTCCAGGTAGAAGCGGCTGGCAATGAGTAGCTCCGCAAACCCATTGATTCCTCCCTGGAGCCCTGGCGTAACCGTTGATTCAGATGGAGGCATTTCAACTCCTGAGGTATTGACTACTGCACCCGCTCAATGCCCTCGTGAACCAGCTCCAGAGTCTCATTAGCCATATTGGTATCCGCCGCTGTAAAGCTGGGGCCTTCATACTTGCAGGGATAGGACATCTTGAGCTCCCAGCGAGCCTTCATCTCGCCCGCCTGGTCATAGGCACTTACCGAGGCATCTTTGCGGTTGCTGGACCAGTCAGACCTGCCACCATCGTTGGTGTTGCAGTTTTTATACCAGTCGTACAGGTCTTTGTCAGTGGTGGCTACCAGCTTGACGGTTACGTTAGAGAACTTTTCGTTGGTCGGCGTAGCCTGCCGCACTTTGACCGCCCCCTTGCTGGATCCGTGTACGCCGCCATCTCCAGCCACAGGCGACTCGACAGAAAGCCCGGCAACCTCTAAAATTTGCTTTTCGGTCAAACCATCGGCTTCAAAGTAAAACCGACATGCGGTGAGTAACTCTGATTCGGCCATCTTTTAACCTCCGTAATGAGTGAGTAAGTGAGTGGGGAATAGGGTGAATGGGTAGGGAGTGGATGAGCGGGGAGTGGATGAGTAGGGAGCAGGTGAGTCAGGAAGGGGCGATCGCCCATCCCCTCATCCACCCATCTATCTATCTACCCCTGATCCTGAGTCGGATCCCATTGGCTAATGCGAAATACCACGAATTCTGCTGGACGCACTGGGGCCACACCCACATCAACATACAGCAGGCCCAGTTTCATCGTTTCCGGCGTATTCAGTTCGCTATCACACTTCACAAAGAAAGCTTCCTCCGGCGTACTGCCAAACAGCGCTCCCTGCCGCCAGATCCGCTCCAGGAAATTCTTGACCGTGCGGGTGACCCGTGCCCACAGATCTTCATCGTTGGGTTCAAAGACGGCCCACTGAGTACCCTCTTCGATGGACTTCTCGATGTAGCTCATCAGGCGGCGCACGCTGATGTAGCGCCAGTTGACGTCGTCCAGCTGAGCCAGGGTACGGGCACCCCAAACCAAAGTTCCCCGGTTGCGGAACTTGCGGATACAGTTGATGCCCTTGGGGTTCAGCAACTCCTGCTCCCTGAAGTTGGTGTCGTAGGCCAGGCCAATGATGCCCTTGGGAACTTCGTTGGCGGGGGCTTTGAAAATACCGCGAGTTTCGTCGGTGCGGCACCAAATGCCCATCATGTGGCCGCAGGGGGGGACGGTGATAGCTTTACCTGCCTGCTTAGGATTGGGTACTTTGAGCCAGGGATAGTAGAGAGCCGCAAACTGCGATCGCCGACCAAAGCTATCCATCAGCCAGGCTTCTACATCCTGGGGCTTTTGCTGCTCTGGGCGGGCCGGATCATTGCCCCGACGGGGGCGAACCGGCGGTGGGTCAAGGACAGCCATCCGGTATGCCGGACTGGGCGCTGCGTTTTCGCACCGGGTAATCATCATTTCCATCAGCCCGTGGACCTGCTCCAAATTCAGGAACCCGTGCTGATAGGCAAACATCAGGTCAGGACAGGCCACCATCGCCACGTCATCTACTTCAAACAGCCCCGTTACTCCCGATCGCCGGGCCTGGTTGCCATAGGTATTTTGATACCAGCGCTGGGTGTGCAGCGGCAGGTCTCTGGGGCGAATTTCGTAGGTGCCATTGGCGGGGCGTCGGGCCAGTGGTAATCCTTCTTCTGCCGTCAGCTCGATGTCAAGATATTCTGACGATGCCAAAGCTGTTTCCACAAAACGCCCACCAGCAGGCTGGCTTGTAGCGGCTGGGTCCATAGTCAGGTGGCGGAACTGGTGGGGTTCTTCCTCGCCTTCCACCACCTCGCCGCCATACAGTACCTTGATTTTGAAGTACTCTCCCGTGTCGAAGGGGTCTTCCTCTGATTCGGGGTCTGGAATGGGAGAGTCCGGTTCAACCAAAACGCGAAAGCGCCCCATGGACTCTTTTTCCGGCTTCAGGCGCATTTCCAGGGATGGACGATTACCGGAAGTGCGGACGGGGGTTAGGGCAGGGGGAATGGTGTCTTCTTCAATTACGGTGGTATTGGGCAGCGGTAGCCCCTTGCCAATACTCACCACCCAACAGCGCCCGCCGCCGTTGTCAAACCATCCTTTGACTGCAAAGGGCAGGTAGGGATAGACCTTCTCGCCGTTGAGCCGGAATTCCGCAATACCGTCTGAGCCGACACTCGCAAAGTTGTCCAAATACTGCTGCCAGCTTGTGACCAGCGTAGGCTCAAACACCTCGGCATCGCCACGGATGTCTTCGGTGAAACCGACAAAGCCAGCGACGCTGAGGCTAATGCCTTGAATGGGACGGCTACCACGCTCGACTTCTTCGACGTAAACACCGGGAGCGAAATAATCTAAACGCGCCATAGTTGGCCTCTCCTGAGGATTCTTGGGGGCAGATGATTCAATCAGGGAGTCTTAAACAGGGACAAGTTATCAATTTCAATTCGAGAATGTATGAACGTATACTGTTTATTAAGAGCTTGAGTGAATACAGGCATATGCTGCCTTTGCAAAACAGCTGAGGCCCAGCATAGGCAATACCAACTTTGTGTGCAGACGCACAGCAAGGACCTCGACAGGCAAGGGACTTAAGCCTATTAGTTGCGTAGAATTCCACAAAAAACGGGATAAGCAACTGCCTGTAGAATGAATTTTATCAATTTCTCAAAGATTATTTTGATTTTAAGGGCAAGTTCAGCAAAATACGATAGCAAGTCAAGAAAATTTTTATTATTTGCGGCGATCGCTGCGTAATCCCGCAAAACTTTACGCTTCTTTACAACCTTAAAGAAAAAGCAATGTTCCACATGTTGCCTACTGGCCCAGTTCTGACTAAGTTTGACTTGGTCGATCCAATTCGCGTATGAGCAACTATTTGGCGATCGCCACCGTTACCGCAGTCCTCAAACGCATCATTCAGGCGGGGGTCAGTCAGGACGTTCCCGGCGCACAGGTCACCACGAATCGCCCAGAAGCACCAGGGGGCAATGTTTCTGGCGCAAGCGTCAACGTGTTTCTATACAGCGCCACCCCCAATCCCGCCTGGCGTAATGCCGACCTGCGCACCCGCCGCCCCAAGGGCGAGATGGTTAAACATGGTCAGGCTGGACTGGATCTGAACTATATCTTTACTTTCTACGGCAACGAGCAGCGGCTGGAGCCACAAAGGCTGCTGGGAAGCACCGTGCAAACCCTGGTTGACCACCCTGCTGTGTCTCAAGAAATGATCCGCGATACCATTACCAGCGGCAACATCCCAGAACTGAGCGACTCTACCCTGGGAGAGCAGGTGCAGTCGGTCAAATTTCTGCCCAGCGAACTCACAAACGAAGAACTTTCACGGATGTGGTCGATCTTCTTTCAAATTCCCTACTCCCTGTCTTTCACCTATCAGGCAACGGCTGTGCTGATCCAGGGACGCAAGCCCGGAAAAGCACCCCTGCCGGTACGCAGCCGCCGATTTTATACCTCCCCTGCCCTACCGGCAATTGAGAAAATTGACCACCAGGCATCGCCCGGTGAGCCGATCACCCTTGATAGTCATCTGGTGATTCGGGGCAATCAGCTCCAGGGAGAAGCCAACCGCGTACAAATTGGCGAGGCGAACCTCACGCCGTCTGTTGCAAGCGATACACAAGTGGAAATAACCCTGGCAACTTTGGCCAATCATGAACGGGAACGGCTGCGGGCTGGCGTGCAGGGCCTGCGAATTCTCCTGCCGCGCCCTCAATCGCCTACGGCGCTGGATACGGCGATCGCCACCAACGTCCTACCCATCGTGCTGTGTCCCATCATTATCAACGGTAGCCAGGGGATCACCCTTTCAGAAGTTGAAGAAATTGATGAGGACTTTTGTTCTGTCGCGATCGCGGTGCAAGTGGATCTAATGGTGGGAGTCGACCAGCCTGTGTTTTTGCTGCTCAATGGAGAATCTCGCCCTGGCCATGATGGCACCTGTATTGTGCGAGGCGATCGCCGCCCTTCACCAACTAATCAGCTCACCTTTACCCTGCCCAGCATCCGCAAAGGCGACTATCTCGTACGGGTGCAGATTAACGGCGCAGAAAGTCCGCTAGAGGTGGATACCAGCAGCGACAGTCCCACCTTTGAGCAGTACATTGGCCCGTCTTTAGCCATTTATGCTTAGGGACAAAGCGCCATGAACTGGACCGATGCCAATCAGAAGTATTTGTCTCTGGCGATCGCGCGGATCAAATCCATCCTTGCTGAACGCCTTGCTGAACAAGGGCAGACGCTGGATGATGAGCTGATGACTTCTGTGCAGCCAGTGGCAGAGATTGAGCGATCGCTCCAGACCCTCGAAGCTCAGCTATCGACACCACCTGCGTTGATCCAGCTATCGACGCTGTTTGGCTTATCCGAGTTTGAACGGGAGGTGCTGCTGCTGTGCACGGGCACTGAGCTAGATAGTGCCTTTACTTTGCTGCTAGCCCTTATCCAGGGCGACCCCCAGCGCAACTACCCCACCTTGGGCCTCGCCCTCAGCTACCTTGCAAATCCCTACTGGTCTGCCCTGACCCCTGACGCCCCCCTGCGTTACTGGCAGTTGATTGAAATTGGCGCGGGGCGATCGCTCACCGCCAGTCCCCTGCGGATTGACGAGCGGGTGCTGGCGTTTCTCTTTGGTGCTCAGCATCTGGATGAAGCCTTCGTCGGATTGGTGAAACCGCTGCGCGTTCATGATCCCAACAGTTCAACCCCCGCTTCGCTGGTCACCTCTCATCAGGCGGTCGTTCAGGCGGCCATTAACACCTGGATGTATGCCCAAACCCAGAACCAGCCGTTCCCGGTTCTACAGCTCTGCGGCGGGGAGGCCAGCGATCGCCGCGCGGTTGCTGCAACCATCTGTGACCAGGCGGGATTGAAGCTGCACGGGATGGCGATCGCCGCATTGCCTGAGGGTGCAGTCGCGATCAATCGTTTGGCGCGGCGGTGGCAGCGGGAGGCCATGCTGAGTCAGAGTGCCCTGCTGCTGGAGTGGGAAGAATACGCCGCATCCGGTCAAAATCGGGAGTTCGTCGTCTCCCAGTTTCTCGAAGAGATCCATGCGCCCCTGCTGATTTCCAGCCGAGAGCGGCAGACTGTGGGCGATCGCGACCTTGTGACTTTTGAGGTGGCTTTGCCGACGGTGCAGGAGCAGGTGCAGCTTTGGGGATCAACCCTGAAGCTCTCCCCCGACCAGCTTAATAGCCAGGTACAGCGACTGGTCGGCCAGTTTAACCTGAATGCCCAGATGATTCGCTCCACATATCTGAGCGTTTTGGGACAGATGAATCCAGAGGCGATCGCCAGCCCCAACTCCCTGATTGAAGCCGATCAACTGGAGCCGCTGCTGTGGCATGCCTGTCGGGTGCAGACGCGATCGCGCCTGGAAAACCTGGCCCAGCGCATTGAATCTCGTTCCACCTGGGATGATTTGATCCTGCCCGATGCCCAGAAGGACATTCTGAAAGACATCACGGCTCACCTGCGACAGCGGATTAGGGTTTATCAGGATTGGGGGCTGGGTGCAAAGAGCAAGCGAGGATTGGGCATTACGGCACTGTTTTCAGGAGCCAGCGGCACCGGCAAAACTCTGGCGGCTGAGGTTCTGGCTGAGGAACTGAGACTTGACCTCTATAAAATTGACCTGAGCGCCATTATCAGCAAATACATCGGAGAAACGGAGAAGAACCTGAGTCGCGTATTTGACGCCGCCGAAGCGGGGGGAGCCATTCTGCTGTTTGACGAGGCCGACGCCTTATTTGGTAAGCGCAATGAGGTCAAAGACAGCCACGATCGCTACGCCAATATCGAAGTCAGCTATCTGCTCCAGCGCATGGAAACCTATCGGGGCTTAGCCATTCTCACCACCAACCTGCCCGATGCCATTGACCGCGCCTTTCTGCGACGGATTCGCTTTATCGTACAGTTTCCCTTTCCCGACCTGTCACATCGGGTGGCAATCTGGCAGCGCATGTTTCCGCCCCAAACCCCCACCGAAGATTTATCCTTTAAAAAATTGGCCCGACTCAACGTGGCGGGGGGCAACATCCGCAACATCGCCCTAAATGCCGCTTTTATTGCCGCCAATGCCGATGAACCGCTCCGGATGAAGCACCTACTCGCCGCTGCCCGCAGCGAATATAGTAAGTTAGAGCTTCCCCTGACGGAAGCAGAAATCAGAGGCTGGGTTTAGCAACCCTGCGCTTTAGATTTCAGGGTGCTAGCCAGTGAGATTCGGGCTACGACATGGCATCCAAAAATTCTCGGTAGAGGACGACTAAGTGTATCGGGAGAGTCTTTAGCTAACGAGGGATTCGGGGAGCGATAAGCCCCGCGCTGTACCTGAAAGGTCAGCGTCGGGATACATGGACTCCCCGCGTGAGTTGTGCCTCTCAATGCGGCTAAGCCGAACATTTAGGCTGTGCATTATCCTCCCTAGAAATGCTACAATCAGTACATGCTTACTCTGAACTACTCCTACCGCATCTATCCATCTCTTGAACAGGAAGCCCGCATGATTGCTTGGCTGGAAGCCTGTCGAGGGGTGTATAACTATGCCCTGCGGGAACGCAAAGACTGGATTGAGTCGCGCAGTTGTCCAGTCAATGCCTGTTCGCTGGAGTCGGAGTACATCATCCCGGCAGATGCCCCCTACCCCAACTACTACGCCCAGAAGCGCAACCTGACTCAGGCAAAGAAAGATTTCCCCCATTTGCAAGACGTGCAGTCCCAAGTGCTTCAGGACGTTATCGGTCGGGTAGAGGCCGCATTCATCGCCAGGAAGGAAAGAGGGCACGGGTTCCCCCGGTTCAAAAAGTTCGGGCAATACCGTTCGTTCCTCTTTCCCCAATTCAAAGAAAATCCGGTTCAGGGCAATCAGGTTAAGCTGCCCAAGCTGGGATTGATGCCGATTGTGCTGCACCGTCCCATCCCCGATGGGTTCACGGTGAAGACCATCCGCATCATCAAAAAGCATTCGGGTTGGTATGCCATCCTGTGCATTCAGGCCGATGTCGATGTGCCAGAGGTGCCCCCCAGTGGAGCCAGTATTGGCGTTGATGTCGGGTTGGAATTCTTCCTGTCTACCTCCGATGGGTTGCAGGTTGAGCGCCCCCGCTTTTTCAACAAGCTGCAACGCAAGCTTAAATTGCTGCAACGCAGGCTGAAGAACAAGCAGAAGGGGTCGAACAACCGCGCCAAGCTGATTCGGAGGATTGGACGGGTGCATGAGCAGATAGCGGCCTGCCGTCTGGACTGGCAGTGCAAGCTGGCCCATAGGCTGTGCAATGTGGCCCAGATGATTTTTGTGGAAGACCTGGACTTTCGCATCATGGCGAAGGGGATGCTGGGTAAGCACACCCTGGATGCCGGACTGGGCCAGTTTATCAACCAGGTGTTGCCGTGGGTGTGCTTCAAGCGCGGAGTCTACTACGGCAAGGTGACCCCAATGGCACCTCCCAGGAATGCCCGGATTGTGGTGCCAGGGTGCCCAAGTCGCTTGGTGATAGGGTGCATCGCTGTCATGAGTGTGGGTCAGTCAAGCCTCGTGATATTGCATCTGCTCAAGTCATTAACGCCCGTGGTCTGTCAGGTGAACAAAATTGCCTGTGGAGCCGAGGTAGCGGGGATAGGGGAAACCCTATCTAGCCAACTGGCGCTGAAGCAGGAAGTTCATGGGGCGAGCCATGAAGCCCGCACTCTATCCGAAGGATGAGTGTCGGGAGAATGTCACATATCTCACGAGAGTCTTTGAGTGTCTCGGGAGAGTCTCTGGATATCTCGCGAGAGTCTCTATATATCTCGGGAGAGTCTCTACATATCTCGCGAGAGTACTTTAGTATCATGGGAGAGTCTCTGGATATCTCGCGAGAATCTTGGAGTATCTCCGGAGAGACTTTGAGCATCTCGCGAGCATCTTTGGGATTCACCAAAAGAATCTTAACGTTTTGGATCATCAGTGCGGCAAATGGCGATCGCCGTGGGAAACTGGAGGCAATCTCTATTTCTCTATTAAGAGTTGCGTCATGACGCGAAGCCTCGCCCCCATCGCCCGCAAGCCCAACTCTGCTTTTTCCCACGCGCCATCATCGAGTACCCGGCTTCCGGCACGTCCCTTCGAGGAGCCAAATGCCGAGTCTCAACATTCAGTAGACTCAGCCGTACAGGCTTCTCCCGAATCAAGCCTGACTTTCCCTCAGAATTTAACGACCATTCCCCTCCACCGCCCTGGAGATCCGACCCCGGCAGAATCTGCGCCCCCATCTGTCCAGGCAAAGCTGACCATTGGGCGACCCGGCGATCAACACAAGCCAGAAGCCGCCCGCACCGCTGCCCAGATCACAAGTCCGCCAGAACAGTCGGTGCAGCGGGAAGCCATGCCCGAGGAAGAGGACAAAGAGCTACAGCGTCAGTTAGATCCCACCACCCTCCAGCGACAACCAGAGGATGACGAGATCCAGCAAAAGTCCGACGACGAGGACGAGCTGCAGCAAAAATCTGAGGATGATGACGACCTACAGCGGCAATCCACGGACGAGGATGAGGAACTGAAACGGCGATCGCAGGATGACGACAAGGACAAAATCCAGCAAAAGTCCGAAGACGAAGACGACCTGCAGCGGCGAACAGAGGATGACGACGATTCCCAGATTCAGCCCAAGTTAACTATCGGCCAACCAGGCGACAAGTACGAGCAAGAAGCCGATCGCACCGCCGCCCAGGTCATGGCGATGCCCGAGTCCAAAAGCAGCACTCCAAAATCCGAAATCCAAAATCCAAAATCCAAAATCCACCCCAAGCCCCTCCTCCAGCTCAAGGGCAATTCCCTCAAGGCTCCTAAAAATTTCGAGAGCCAACTCGCCAAGCACAAGGGCAGCGGTCAACCCCTCTCCGACGAAACCCGTGCATTCATGGAACCCCGCTTCGGCGCAGACTTCAGCGGCGTGCGCGTGCATGAGGCTCCCCAAGAGTCAGGGGCGATCGGGGCACAGGCGTTTACCCATGGGCAGGATATCTATTTCAACTCGGGGAAGTACAATCCGGGAGCCAGTAGCGGGAAGGAGCTGCTGGCCCATGAGTTGACCCATACGATTCAGCAGGCAGGGGGTCAGATTCGATCAAGAGCAATTGGGAACCATCCAAATAAGAACAAGAAGCTACAAACTAAAGTCAATATCTCCCTGGCTTCGCTTCCCTCCATTCAAAGAAAAGAGTTTTCTCAACCTCAGGGGAAGGAGACTCCGCAGCTTCAAGAGACCAACAGTTCAACCCCCTCTGGTGACCAAGAATCTCTGGTGGCAGAGGGAGAAGCTCAACCCCAACCAAAGGCAGTCCCCCCACCCAATGCCGATGACACATCAGCGCTTCTGCCTCCACTTACTAGTGGTGGAGGAAATCCCAATCAGACAAACTCTGCCAATCCTGCGGTATCAGCTACTCAGCATGAGTCTCAAACGTCAGTAACTTCTCCCTCGCAAGATCCAGCCTTTCAAGCCGTTGCCAGTCAAGCAGGCGAAGTCGCAAAACAGCGGAAACAGCACGATCCGGCCCAGTCTGAGTCTCAGGAAGCCCAGGATGCCGCTGTGCCTCCTGGCAATGAGGTGGAAAGCAAGGCCCAGGATCAGCAAGTTGGGGAAATGGACCAGCAACAACCTGGGACCTTTAATGCTGCTGCCTTTAAGGCTGCCTTGCTGGAAAAAATTGCGGCCATTATTCCCGAAAATGAAGAAGAGGCTGACAGGTTTAAGGAAGACAATCAGCTCGATTCTGTCAAACAGGATGTCTCTACTCAGGTCACTCAGGAGCAGGAACAAGCCGCAGGAGCAATTGAATCAAAAACCCAGGAACCGCCAGACACCGCTGCCATTGAACCAAAGCCTGTCACGCCCATGCAGTCTCCTGAAGCGACAGGGGCGGCTAGCGACATTGGGGCTGAACGCGCTGCACCCAAGCTCAAACCTGACGCTGAAGTGACGGCTCCACTGAATGCTGGCAGTCAAAACCTTGACCAGCAGATGGCTGCAGCAAACATCACTGAGGAGCAATTGGCCAAATCTAATGAACCCCAATTCATGGGGGCTTTAGAGGCTAAGCAACAGGCTCAGACCCATGCGGCAACAGCACCCACAGCCTATCGCCAGGATGAACAGGGAATCGTAACCCAGGCCCAGGCCGAAGCTCAAGCTACGGCCCAAAACCAACTCCAGGGAATGCAGGGGCAACAGGCGCAATCTTTGCAACAGGTGGCCGGGCTGCAGGGAGAAACCAAGGGCAAAGATGAACAGGAACGTTCCAGGGTTGCCAGTGACATCAATGGTATTTACGCCAAAACCAAGACTGATGTTGAAGCAATTCTGAGCCAGCTTGATACCGAGGTGATGAGCCGCTTTGATGCGGGCGCAGGGGTCGCGAAACAGCAATTCGAGGACTATGTCAAGGAGAAGATGGACGCCTACAAGCAGGAACGCTATGGCAATGGATGGGATATCACTAAATGGGGAAATGCAATCAGAGATTTCTTTGTAGGGCTACCTCCTGAAGTTAACCAATTTTTTGTGGATGGGCGGCAACGCTACCTCGACACCATGGATGGTTGCCTGACAGAGATCGCCAACTTAGTGGCGGACAAGCTCAACCAGGCCAAGCAAAGAATTTCCCAGGGCAAGCAAGAAATTCAGCAGTACGTGGTAGGCCTACCCCAATCGCTGCAGCAGGTGGGGCAGGAAGCGGCCCAAAACATTCAGAGTAAGTTTGATGAGCTGGAGCAGAGCGTTGACAGTAAGCAGGATGAACTGCTGGATACCCTGGCCCAGAAATATCAGGAGAACCTTCAGGAAATTGATGCCCGCATCGAGGAAATGAAGGAGGAGAACAAAGGGTTTATCGATAAAGCGATCTCCTTCATTGTGGATGTGGCGAAGGTAATTGCAGAACTGGCCGCGCTGATCGCTAAGGTACTGGCACGGGTGGCCAGCGTGATCCCCCAGATTTTGCAGGACCCCATTGGCTTTTTGAGCAATTTGATCGAGGGACTGAAGCAGGGCTTCATGAATTTCATGAAGAATATTGGCCAGCACCTGCAACAGGGACTGATTAGCTGGCTCACCGGAGCGATCGCAGGCGCTGGGCTACAAATGCCTGAAACGCTTGATTTGAAAGGTATCTTTAGCCTGGTTACCCAGGTGCTTGGGTTTACCTACCAGGCCATTCGGGCAATGGTGGTTAAACGAGTGAAGTCAGAAGAAACTGTTAGCCAGGTAGAACAGTCGGTGGGCTGGTTCCAGGCCTTGGCGACGGAAGGGCCTGAAGGGCTGTGGCCAATTGTGCAGGAAAAAATTGGCGATCTGAAGGCGATGTTCTTGGACCCGCTGAAGAATTTTGTCATTGTGGATGTGGTAAGGGCAGGGATTGAGTGGATTCTAAGCTTAATGAATCCGGCTTCGGCATTTGTGAAAGCCTGCAAGATGATCTATCAGATCATTACCTTCTTCATGGAAAATGCAGAACGCATTGTGGATTTAGTCAATGCGATTTTGGATTCCATTACGGCGATCGCTGCAGGATCGCTGGGTAAGGCGGCGCAGTTGGTTGAAAGCTCGATGGCGAAGTCCCTACCAGTGATGATTAGCTTTTTGGCGAAACTTGTAGGATTGGGAAATATTAGCCAGAAGGTTCAAGGCATTATCCAAAAGATTCGTAAGCCGATTGAAAAGGCAATTAATTGGGTAGTCGATAGAATCGTAAAGCTAGCGAGAAAGATTGGCAAAAAACTCAAGAAAACAAGTAAGACTGGAAAAGATCTAGGAACAAGAGTTTTCGAGTGGTGGAAAGCCAAAGAGAAATTCAAAACTGAAGATGGGGAGCAACATACTCTCTTCTTTAAAGGTCAGGATAAGTCTGCAGATTTGATGGTTGCCAGTACGCCCAAAACACTTGAGACTTTCATTGGCAAACTCAAGACTAAAGAGAAGTATAAATCAGCGTTGAGCAGCAAGGAAGGTGAGGCAGCAATTTCGCAAATCGAGACGTTGGCCAGAAAAATTGACGAGATAAAGAGTAATATCACGGCTAAATCTAGAGAGAAAAAATCTGATTTACCTAAATCTTATGGACAGGAAGCAGGAAAACAAATAGGGGAATTGCTCAGCCAGATAAAACAGCAACTGGAAATATTTTATGGGGTTGCTGGGCAAAATAGTAACGATCCTAAAACTTTGCCACCAACCCAGGTTACATTAGATTCGACTTCAGGGGGCGACGGCAAAAAAATGATTGCTGAACCTTTGAGTTTAACGCCGGGAAATTCGAGTGGTAGTCAGCCCTTTGGCGAGTCATTCCTATGGAACAAGGTAAAACAGAGGAAAAACACATATGTGAGAGGTCATCTTCTCAATCATCACCTACATGGTCCTGGAACAACGGACAACCTAACTCCGATTACGATTGCATTAAATGGGGAGATGGAAAGGAGTGTTGAAGGCACGGTAAAAGATCTGGTTCTGGGACAAAAGAAGGTGGTCAGCTACAAAGTCACCGTAGAATATAATGGACATGGAGAGAGAAATCATATATCCCAAGAAAAAGATTTAGCCACTGCGATCAAGTTTAAAATCAAGCAAATGAAGAAAAAAGATGGTGAAAGTGGGGAACAGCCAAGCCATTGGGAAATAAACAACAACCCAAAAGATGGAAGAATACCCAATTATCCAAAAGAATTGCCACACACACTTCCAGAAGATATTCCTATTTCAGAAGATGCTTCTATCAAGAAGACTTCTACTAAGCGTTCAAGAGATAATGATGGTGATGATGCAGAATATAAACCGTCAAATTCAAAACGCGCTAAGAAATGAAGGTGAGTCAACTACTCAAAAAAAGATTTAGTAAAAACTTGAATATCATTCAGAAGTAGTAATGCAGTCTTATGGCTCAACAAAATTTTCTGCAGCAATTTCAGTTGATGGTAGAAGAGCTTGAAACTCATGCAATGATCGAATTGGTCAAGTGCGAATTCAATTCGCCAGCGCCAAAGGAGCAGTTGAATTCATTTCAGGAAAACTTTCATCTTACTGCAACAATTACTGATTTTTACGGTCAGGCAAATGGCCTTGAAATTTGTTGGCAAAAAAGAGAGGAAAGAGAGCTTTCGGGTGGTGGTTTGGCTGCTGGCTACATTAACTTATTGCCTATTGAAGAGGTTTTTCAGGATTGGCATGACATTATTTATTTTGATGATGATGACAAATATAAACCTTTGCATCCTATAGATTTTTTCGTTGAGGAAGCTTGCGCAGCTCTGTATTTGAATGGTTCGAGTAATCCACAGGTTTACTATCACTATCTGGGTGAAGAGATGAGTTCGCTAAACGTGGATTTTGAAGGATATCTTCAATTGCTATTGAAATCACGTGGTTTTTGGTATTGGCATAAAGCTGTTGCTCAGCCTGAATATGTTAATCCTTATGCTCCTGTCTCACTCGAAGAAAGAAACTTTCGGGAAATCATGCCACAGCTTTTCCCAGACTTTAAGCAGTCAGACTTTAAGAGAGTAGAACAATAGAAGCCATACAATCTAAGACTGTAATCGCATAGCGGGCAGAATAATTGTAAGGTAGATTCTTCCTCTGCTAGTGAATAAGTGATGAATCCTAGAACAAAAGACTTCCCCTTACACACTGAACTAAAGCTGTGGGGGAGTCCTTATTCCTATTTTTCTCTCCCTATCAGTCGGCTATCTTTGACCTGGCAGGATGATCAATTAATCGCTTGTTCTCTTGACTCTCAGGTCAATCTTGAACGGTACCAGCATATTAAAACCGAGGGCCTATTCAACCTCAAGCCAGAGATTTGTAATTCCCTGTCTTCAGATACCTTTCTTCCTGAAACTGATATTACGATCGAGGCTACCCTCAAACCCGATCTCCTTCCCCTCCTGGCAGAACAGGTTACTGCAATTGACCAGATAGCTGCTTACCTGCTGCACCTCAACCAGACACAGCCCGATAGCCCCCTTTTTTCCACCGAAAACTGGCTAGCCTGTTCCGTCAAACAACAGCAACCCACTGGTGAAGTTGGCTATCGTACCCTCTGGTCCTACATCAGCCCAGCAGCCCTGGCCCAACCCGACGCTAGTTCCAGCGACGAAATTTCCGAAGGTTTGATCAACTTTTTCAAAGACTGGGCCGAAATCAACCTGACGGCCACTACCCAAACGGCTGCCGCTCAGGCATTAGAAGGCATTACCGGTTTTCTGGAGCAATTTGCTGATCTGGATTTCGACCAACTCTTAGACCAAACTTTCGATCGCTTTTTAGACCCTGCCGCTGAAGACAGCAGTGCGATCGCCCGTAAGTTGGGTTGAAGCATGAAACCCAACAAGCAACAACCCGCGCTGACTGCATGGGTTACGCTAACGCTAACCCATCCTACCCCTGCTGTCTCAGCTCACCTGTAGTGCGATCGCCACTCTTAAAGTGAGTGCAATCGGATTATAGTTTTGGTAGCACGATTCTGGTTTGCGTGATAGTGCGATCGCGTGGGTTGAATCTGTTTGGACGAATCCAGATATTGGTGTCAATCACAACTCGAACACTCATAGCTATCAGGATTGCTGACGGACAGCCTGAATTTCAGCCATGATTTCATCGTCTGTAATGTTATTCACGGGCGGTTGAGCATAAAGTTCTTGAATTAAAGCTGCTAAATCTGAACGCAACCCTGCCTGAATTAAGGCATTGGCAAGCTGCGCCCGCTCATCTGGTTGCAATTGTTGCACAGCAATAATCAGTTGTTCCAGGGTGATAGGAATCGATACCATATTAGACACTGCCATTAAGCTTCGTACATTGTAGTGTAATCGCCAATTTTGCAGCGATCGCTGATCGTATAGTGCGATCGCTCTTACGGGCGATTTTTGTAGAAAGGAAGGGGGCGATCGCCCATCTAATGAGTTGCCATTGGGAGTGCGATCGCAATTAGAAAAAGTATTTGCTGACAGTGATGTGACAGGTGATTGCTACCCTATGAGATCCCCCTTCTACGCAGCATCAACAGGTTCCTCGGAAACTGGGATCAAATGAATTTCCAACCGTCGATTGAGCGCCTTTGCAATTCGTTGCAGCATCGAGAGTGAATGACCCTCATAATCGGCATCCTCAAGCCGAGCGATCACAGATTGTTTAGTGCCCATGCGATCGGCAAGTTGCTGCTGGGTCAACCCTGCCTGTGTTCTTGCCTGATAAATGAGTTGGGCCAGTTCCGCATTCAAAGAAGCTTCCTTAATCATCTCCTGCATTTCTGAATCTTCAGACGTCAGCTTTTGCAAGATTTTTAGTGCATCATCTGTCTTTGCCATCTTCTATTTCCTCCAGGTAAGTATGAACTGATGGATTAGATTCAAACTGTACTTTTCTTTTGATTGCTCGTTCAATCTCAACATCGGGTACCTGGTCTTCTTCTTTAGTGATAGCGTGGGTTAAAATCGCCACATTTTGTCCTGAGAAGAAATACAAAATTCGATACTGCACTCGAATATGCTTTGCCCGTAATTCATAAATTCCGTCGCGTAAGTAATCTGCTGCGGGGCGTCGCAACTCATGACCCGTGGTTGCCAATTTTTGAATGCGCGCAACACAATTTGCGTAGCCCTTGCGATCCTGCTTTAACAGAGTTTTCAGCCATTCTAAAACCGGAACCTCACCCTTTTGATCCTGATAAAAGACAATTCTTGTTTCGGGCACACTTATCCAGTCCTTTAGGACAAACTTATTTTATCACAATATTGTGATAAAAAGCGATCGCCCCAACCCAACTCATTGAGTCCCTGCCAGCACGATCGCATTTCCTGTCATCATTCATCTGCAATACATTGCATAATGGAATCGTTGGGCAAAAAATCACGATGATTGCCAGTCCTCAACCGCAGAAAATGACGGTCGAAGCTTACCTGGAGTGGGAACCCTGCCAGGAGCTTCGCTATGAGTTTGTTGGGGGCGAAGTCTTCGCCATGACAGGGGGAACCTTACCTCACAACGATATTGCTATCAACTTGCTGACGGCATTACGTCCCCACGTTCGTAAGCAAGGTTGCCGTATCAATATTGCCGATGCTAAAGTCAGCGTCTCATCATCCATCTACCGCTACCCTGACCTGGTCGTGAGTTGTGACGATCGCGACAGAACTGCCGTCAATGCCATCCAATACCCCAAACTCATTGTTGAAGTGTTGTCTCCCGGCACAGAGGCACTCGATCGGGGCGATAAATTTAGGGAGTACCGCTCTCTGACCAGCTTGGAGGAATACGTTCTCATTAGTTCCACCGAGATTAACGTTGAAATTTACCGGCGGGGTGAAGGGCGTTTGTGGCTCTATACCGCCTATCAATCTCCAGATTTGATCCCATTAGAAAGCGTTGGATTTGAGTTTTCGATTAACCTGCTCTACGAAGACATTCTCCTGAACAGATGAGGCGATCGCCTCTCAAGCTATTCCCTTAGAGTTGATTAATACCTCTGACTTCCATTCGGATGTCCCGATCGAAATCATCGCAACCCTTAAACCCGATCGCCTCCCTGACCTAGCTGCCCATGCCGCCTCTGCTGAAGCCGTTGCCCACTACCTTCGCCAACTCAATGAGGAATCATGGATGGAATTAGGGAGGGGCGATCGCTTTGCTAACCGATACAATAAGGAAATCCGCTCCGTAGCGTTAATCATGACTCAAAGCCTGGCCATCTCTAAAATCATCCTCTCAATGGCTGCTCTCCAGCAGCGATTTGGCATAGTGCCCAGTCAAGATCAGCAATTCTTCTCAGAATGGGCAAACGATTTACCCACATTAACTTCGCCAGAAAAGAATACACTCGATCAAATCAAAGCCAGGTTCGATCGTCATAGAAATCAGGGTCCCCTTGCCGAAGGCACCATCAATCAACTCCTCATTTCTCCCCTACTTACCCTGGCAGGCTTATACGATGAACCCTTCTTCGTTTCCACAGAACCCAGCCTGGAAATCGAACTAAAAGACCAGGACGAAATCCTGCGCGGACGCATCGATACGCTCATCATCCAGCAGCAATTTTGGGTATTAGTCATTGAATCAAAATCAACCATTGCCTTTGCGATCGCCCTTCCGCAAGCAATGGCATACATGATGGCAAACCCCAATCCCGATCGCCCAGTCTATGGACTAATCACGAATGGCGATGAATTTATGTTTATTAAAATGCAAACCCAGGGATTGCCCCAATACGACCTCTCAAATGTATTTTCCTTACTAATTCCCCGCCGCAACCAGCTATACGATATCTTTCAAATTCTTAAGCAAATTCGGCAGATCATGCTTCAGCCCTAAAGTGCGATCGCTGGAAACACAGACGTTATTGTTGTTGCTTGCAAATATCCATTTTTTGATCCACGATCCACGATCCACAAGATCCCGCATATTGGGTTGAGGCGACGTAGCTTGCCTCCCGAAGGGTAACCCAACGAGCAATACCCAGCTAACTCTTCTGAGTTAGAAAGTGCTGATCTCTCCTTCTATAGATTGCACTGGATGCAAAAAAACACTAGCCTACAGGGACATCCTCCCACTAGCCGATTTTTTTGCAGCCATGACTTCCAGTCAGTCTACGTCACGTCAAAGGCCCTCCTCCCGTCGCTCATTTCAAGCCCAGCCGATGCCGCCCCAGCCATCGGCAGCGCCAGTCGATGGTTTTAGCTGTCCCTGCTGCGGCACGGATGCCCATGTTCAATCCCTTGGGCAGCGCTACGGCAAGCGATCGCTCCCCAGCTACGGCGATCTCGTGAACGACTGGCTAGGGCGTAGCCCCAAGACCCGCAGCGGCGATCGCTTAACAGCTCCACCGCGCGATCCAGTAGGATTGGGATGTGTCGCCATCGGTGGCATCTTAGGGGCTGCTGCCATTGGGGCTGCAAGTATCCCTGTGCTGAGCGTTACGGTTGGTGTGACTGCCTACGCGCGACATCGGGTGATGAAGCGTTACAGCAAGGTGTATGCGCCAGAGTACCGAAAGTGGGCGCGATCGCTCCACTGCGAGCGGTGTGATATCGTGTTTCAGCCCGATGCCGACAGCCAGTTTGTGCGATCGCCCATCGCAGATGAAGATGAAGATGAAGCACGGGTACCACAACGCCCCGACAAACGGTAAAACTTTTCTAGAAAGCGCCTGAATTTGTCCGCGAAGATTTGTCCACGGAGGGCGATCGCCCGCTAATTTTTCGGCCAGGGGCGATCGCGCTCCGCCCCGTGTTCTTGAAATTAGTTGCCGCTGGGGGGGATTTGAATCGGCTCCAGCTCGACGGGTTGGAGGACATCCGGCGGCGGCGGGGGTAGCGGAATGCCGCCGGGGGGAGATAGCGGTACAGGGAGAATGGGCTGGGCGGTGCTGCTGGGAGCCACGGTGGCGATCATGACAGAGCGGCTGACGGTTTCCCCAGCCTCATTGGTTACCTGTAGCGTCAGGCTTGTGCTGCCGGGAGTGGGGCTGATGGCATAGGACATTTGGGTAGTGCCCGGAGCAACCAGGCCGGGGGCGGGCAGCAGCTCCACCTGCACCTGATCGGGATTTTCCACCTCCCACTCCAGCATGGCATCGATGCTGCCCCTGGCTGGGTTGATGAGGTGTACTTGCTGGGGATGGTCGGCGGCCTGCTTGCCATTGATGGTGAAGCTGAGGATTTTGGGGAACGGCGGACGCACCTGAATAGGCTCTGCCTCCTGGGCGATTTCATCGCGCTCCTGCTCAGCGGGCATCACCACCGTCAGGTTGAAGGTATACTCGCCGGAGGTTTCAGCGGCGGTGGGCACGTCCTCACAGATCAGGCGGCTTTCCTCCAGGCGGCACTGGTCTTCGAGGCCGATGGGAAGGTTGTTTTCCATGGGGTAGGTGAGGCGATCGCTCTGCACCGTTCCCCCCGAAGTGATGGCGATGGAGCTGAGTTCCAGGGCTTCGATTTCCCAGGGGCGATCGATAATCCAGGTGAGGGCCACAGGCGCATCTGGGTACTGGGCGGAGATGTCTGCCGTTGTGGGGCTGGAGGATGCCGGGAAATCCGAGGCTTCGGCATCAGCAGGGGGGCTGGTTACCCGGTCGGCTGCAGGTTCGCGGTAGGTGGGGGCTTTGGAGTAGAAGTAGAGGATTTCGGGCGGGTCGGCGGGCGTGATCTGGATATTGCGAATGGTGCGCGTATCGGATTGGTTCAGGTCGTTGGGATTGGTGGGGGCGATCGCCGCAGACACAGGCAGT
>JAYKGU010000070.1:0-20820 GCA_035285585.1 Synechococcales cyanobacterium | reverse complement strand
TTGATTAAACGTGGCGATCGCTCCCAGTGGGCGATCGCTTCTCTGTTTCTGGCCAACTTATTCAGGACTGACGCAATTTGGGGGTTTATAGGCTGCGCGTCCATACTCCCCAGAACTCCAGTTGGAACTCCTCCCAATAACGGATGATTTTGGCGATCGCTCCATGCGTCGATATGAAAAAGTATGAAAAGCAGACGACCATGACGCAAGAGCACCACAGCCATCTCGTTGGCATTTTCCACAATCGACACAGTATTCACCAGGCCATTCTGGCGCTTCAGAGCAGCAGCGTCCTACCGGAAAAAATTAGAATCTGCACCCGCGACCCCCTTTCAGACCAATGCATTGGAGGAGTCGAGGTCAAGGCACAGCCTGAGCCGGACGCCTTCTGGGGAAACGCTAAATCTGGAGCAGTAACCGGCGGCATTGGCAGTGGTCTACTGGGGCTGACCCAGGGAATTAGCCTATCGGCGGGAGCAGCGCCAGGACTGGGGGCGATCGCCCTGAGCGCTCACATTCTGGGCACCATCACAGCGGCAACCCTGATCGGAATTGCCGTCGGCACGGTTGGAGGCAGCGTTTTGGGGGCACTGGTAAGCTGGGGCGTTCCCCATCGCTCTGGCAGCTTTGCCGAGGAAATGCAGGCACTGGCACCAGGTGATTACTTGCTCCTGCTATCAGGCTCAGAAGCCGATGCGGTCCAGGCCAGGGACATTTTGAGTCAGCGCAGTAGCAGGCAGGAAACCAAGTAAGTGTCTGGATAGAAATAAAGCAGGTGGTGTGCGCCCAGCGGGGGCACACCCTCATAGGATGTAATCAACTGTGCTTGGGCACTGATGCGATTAAATAATGAAAATGAACAGCGGGGGGCGATCGCCTGTGGTAGGGTGACAGGTGACTTGAACACAGGAGGAAGGTGGGAATGGACGTAAAGGCGGCAGTTGCGTTTGAGGCCGGACAACCGCTCAGCATTGAAACCGTGCAGTTGGAGGGGCCAAAGGCAGGGGAAGTCCTGGTGGAAATCAAAGCAACCGGGCTGTGTCACACCGATGCGTATACCCTCTCCGGGCGTGATCCAGAAGGGCTTTTTCCGACCATCCTGGGCCATGAAGGGGCGGGCATCGTCGCAGAAGTGGGAGCTGGCGTTACCAGCGTTCAGCCAGGAGACCATGTCATCCCGCTTTACACCCCCGAATGCCGTCAGTGCAAGTTTTGTCTGAGCCAGAAGACCAACCTCTGCCAGGCGATTCGTGCTACCCAGGGCAAAGGGTTGATGCCCGACGGCACCAGCCGCTTCTCCTTCGAGGGCAAAGCCCTGTATCACTATATGGGCACCTCCACCTTTGCCAACTACACCGTCCTTCCTGAAATTGCCCTCGCCAAGATTCGTCCAGACGCCCCCTTTGACAAAGTCTGCTACATCGGCTGTGGCGTCACCACCGGGATAGGGGCGGTAATCTTCACTGCCAAGGTAGAAGCCGGAGCCAACGTGGTGGTGTTTGGTCTGGGAGGCATTGGCCTGAACGTGATTCAGGGCTGCAAGATGGTGGGGGCAGACAAGATTATCGGCGTGGATATCAATCCCGCGAAAAGGGCGATCGCCGAGAAGTTTGGCATGACCCACTTCGTCAACCCCAAAGCAATCGAAGGGGATCTGGTCGCCCACCTGGTAGAACTCACCGAGGGTGGGGCCGACTACTCCTTTGAGTGCATTGGCAACGTCAAGGTGATGCGTCAGGCCCTTGAATGCTGCCACAAAGGCTGGGGGGTTTGCACCATCATCGGCGTCGCTGGCGCAGGAGAAGAAATCAGCACCCGCCCCTTTCAACTGGTCACTGGACGGGTTTGGCAAGGCAGCGCCTTCGGCGGCGCAAGGGGACGCACCGACGTGCCCAAAATTGTAGATTGGTACATGGAAAACAAGATCAATATCGACGACCTGATCACCCATGTCATGCCCTTGGAGCAGATCAACGCAGGCTTTGACCTGATGCACAAAGGCGAATCCATTCGGGGTGTGGTCACTTTCTAAATCCCCGACTCTTTAACCGTCCGAACGCTCAAAGTGCTTTTTCCCTAAAACCCATGACCTCCCTCACCCTCCGCAGCAAACACGCCTGTTTCGGCGGCTCCCAGGAGTTCTACCGCCATCCTTCCGCCGCCTGTAATAGCGAAATGAACCTGGCGATCTACCTGCCCCCCCAGGCCCAGACCCAGGCCGTGCCCGTCCTCTATTTCCTCTCTGGGCTGACCTGCACCGACGAAAACTTCACCACCAAAGCCGGGGCGCAGCGCTACGCTGCCGAGCATGGGCTGATGCTGGTTGCCCCCGACACCAGCCCCCGCAATACGGGAATTCCCGGGGAAGACGACGACTGGGATCTGGGCACTGGCGCAGGCTTTTACGTAGATGCCACCGCAGACCCGTGGCGATCGCACTACCGCATGTATCAATACGTGGTCGAAGAACTACCCACCCTGGTAGCTACACACTTTCCCGCCGACCTATCTCGCCAGGGCATCTTTGGCCACTCCATGGGCGGCCACGGTGCCCTCGTCTGTGCCCTGCGCAATCCCCACCAGTACCGCTCCGTCTCCGCCTTTGCCCCCATCGCCGCCCCCACCCAATGTCCCTGGGGCCAAAAAGCGTTCAGCCACTACCTGGGAGACGACAAAGACGCCTGGAACGCCTACGACGCCAGCAAACTAGTGTGGCATCAGCCGAGCGATCGCCCCATCCTCATCGACCAGGGCACGGCTGACCCGTTCCTGGAACAAAAGCAACTACTGCCCGAAGTCTTTGAGGCAGCCTGCAAACAGGCAGGGCAGCCCCTCACCCTGCGGCTACAGCCCGACTACGATCACAGCTACTATTTCATTTCAACCTTTATGGGTGACCATATCCGCCACCACGCTGAGGTCCTGTGTCAGTAGCTGGATTGGGGGTGGGGCGATCGCCCCTGCCAGCTACCGGGTAACCGGCTTGGACGCCCCCTACCGGATCTGGCTCATCTCTGCCAGATTCAGCACCTCCGCTAGCTGGGCCTCATCCATCAGCCCTTTTTCCAGAACGATCTGGCGCAGGGACTTACCCGTCTCCAGCGATTCCTTGGCGATCGCCGCCGCATTCAAATAGCCAATGTGGGGGTTCAAGGCCGTCACCAGAGCCAGACTGCCCTCCGCATAGGCCAGACAGCGATCGCGGTTGACGGTAATTCCCTGCAAACATCGGGTAGTCAGGGCCTGGAGGGTGTTGCCCATGATCTCAATGCTGTGGATGAGATTGTAGGCAATCAGGGGCATCATTACGTTCAGCTCTAGCTGTCCCGCCTGGGCCGCCAGGGCGATCGCCGCATCGTAGCCCATCACCTGGAAGCACACCATGGAGGTCATTTCCGCCATCACCGGGTTGTACTTGCCAGGCATGATGGAGGAACCGGGCTGCACGGGAGGAAGCTGGATCTCTTTCAGACCCGTTTTCGGACCGGAGTCCATCAGCCGCAGGTCGTGGGAGATCTTGGCCACATCCTGGGCCAGGTTGCGCAGCGCGCCGGAAACCGCCACAAAAGGAGCCATGCTCTGCATCGCCGCCATGGGATGGGGGGCAGGTTTGAGCGGCTGCTTCAAAAGTTCGCCCAGCACCTCGGCCACCCGCCGCCGATAGTCGGGATGGGTGTTGAGTCCGGTACCCGCTGCGCTGCCGCCTAACCCCAGTTCCATCAAATCCGCCGCCGCCGTCTGCATGCGCCGCCGATGGTCGCTGAGAATCTGCGCCCAGGCCCGAAACCCTTCCCCGACCCGCACGGGGACGGCATCCTGCAAATGGGTGCGGCCCGACTTCACGACGTCTTGAAACTCGTCACCTTTGGCCTGGAGAGCGGCGATCGCCCCCTCTAAAGCCGGATAGAGGGAATGCGCCAGGGCCAGCAGCCCGCCAATGCGAATGGCGGTGGGAATCACGTCATTGGTGGACTGGCCGTAGTTGACGTGGTCGTTGGGGCTGACCCGTTTATAATTGCCCTTTTCTTCCCCCAAAATTTCCAGCGCCCGGTTGGCCAGCACCTCGTTGACGTTCATGTGGTGGGAGGTGCCCGCCCCCGCCTGGTACACGTCCACTACAAACTGATCGCGGAACTTTCCCTGCAAAACTTCGTCTGCAGCGGTGGCGATCGCCCCACTCAACTCCTGGGAAATGCAGCCCAGCTCACCATTAACAATCGCCGTAGCTTTCTTGATCAGCACACAGGCATCTACATAAGTGGGCAGCGGCTTAAGCCCGCTAATGGGAAAATTCTCCGTGGCCCGTAAGGTTTGAATGCCATAGTAGGCATCGGCGGGAATGGGGCGATCGCCCATGGAATCGGTTTCAACGCGAACAGAGTTAGACTTGCTCATGCCAAAGAGGAAAATACGGCGGAATCAGAACGAAGTTAAAGGCTGAAGACAGAAAATTTTTCCGTCCCTCGCCCATATTACCAATCCAGGCGGCTCCGTCTAACCGAGGGGCTGGTGACAGGTCTGACCCCTCTTGCTGCTCACCCTCCTGACGGATAAGGTTATACCTTGAGGCAGATAACCGTTGCCATCAGTGTGCATCTCCTGGAGAACTTGTCTACATGGATAGGCCCGCCTGCGACTACTTCATTCCGGCGTTGATTGCGATAACAACAACCCTGGCCGCGACTTCCTACACAAGCTACCTGCTAGGTCGTCCGTGGTGCCTGATCATCAACCCCGACCGTACCCATCAAATTTTATACGGTCATAGCAACTGTGGGGCAAACACTTTACCTGGACGGGGAACCGAGAGCGCCTCCCGCAATTTTATAGATATCGAAGATAGCAATCTTTAACTTCCTCAAAGGAATTATATAGGGAGCACAGGCAGGATTTGGTGAACGGCAGGCTGACAGTCTGGTAGCCGAATCCGCAAATCTACCAATATTCCTTTTGAGAGCTAAGCCATTTTTAAGTAAACTCTACAGCGCGAAAATATGGCTCGGGCCTGCATCTTATTCAATATCGGTTGCATCTATAAGGGGAGTATCGAAATATGTCATTGATCATCGCTATTCTAATGACGGTTGTATTACCGGCTATGGATCTGCAAACTCTCGACCTGCAAAGCAAGAATCCTGGCTGCGATCCCTCCATTCACGCTTGTAGCTATCACTAATTCCCAAAAAGCTTAAATCCCATCTCGATAAAGCAGGCGTGTATAGTTGGATCCCGGTGACTGAGTCGGGTCCATTCGTTCAACAATCTCACTTAAAAACAAACTCTGTCGCGATCGCCCCACTAGCGAGTCACTCACGACAGAGTTTTCAACATGAATTACAGCGTTGCTCGCGCTGATGCAGTCTGGGAGTTAACCTAGACGCCGATTCCCACTGGGCAAGATACCCCTGTACCGCCCAACCCGCAGTATCCACCTGGATTCTTAGCCAGGTACTGCTGGTGGTAGTCTTCAGCGTAATAAAACTCGGGAGCGTCTACGATTTCCGTCGTAATCTGTCCGTACCCAGCCTGATTGAGCACTTGCTGATACTGCTCCTTTGAGGACTTTGCCAACTGCTTTTGGGCGTCGGAGTAGGTGTAAATTCCAGAGCGATATTGGGTGCCCACGTCGTTCCCCTGGCGCATCCCCTGGGTTGGGTTATGGCCTTCCCAAAATACTTTGAGTAGCTCAGCATAGCTGATCACGCTGGGATCGAACACAACCAGCACCACCTCATTATGTCCCGTCATCCCAGTACAGACTTCCTGATAGGTTGGATTGGGGGTGTAGCCGCCCGCATAGCCAACGGCAGTGGTGTAAACCCCTTCCTGCTTCCAGAACATCCGTTCGGCTCCCCAAAAGCAGCCCAGCCCAAACATTGCCTTCTCCAAGCCATCGGGGAAAGGAGGCTGCAGGGGCATCGCATTTACATAGTGCTGTTTGGGAACAGGCATTGGGCGATCGCGCCCTGGAAGTGCTTCCCCAGGGGTCGGCATGGTTGCCTTCTTACCAAATCCAAATAAGACCATTGATTTTTCTCCGTATTCACGTGGAAACTGCAGGACCGGCACACTCTTGCTTGCACATCCATATTGTAGGAATTTTAACAATCTTTACAAAAGTGGGCATAACCCTACTTGCTGCCCAGGAAAAGCATCTTTTACTTTGGGGAGTCGCCTCATTCACGGGTAAAGCTCATCACTTTACAGCTTCCAAGTCAATGGTGTTAGTACACACCGAGGGGTGGGCATTCTACTAAAAGTTGCCCCACCAAAGCCCTCCCTTTAGTTCCATTGACGTCCATTGACGGGTTCACTGACGTAGCTTGTTTCACTTACGTAGCCGTATTCACCTACGTATTTCAAGTTTGCTACCGAATATGGACAGGTCGCACCATCTGTCAAACCAGCATTTTCCTTGACCGATGCCGCGCCACTCTCGTCAAACACTGAGCAACTTCTCAGGATCGCTCGCCAAATACAAGGCGAACAATCAAACACCAATCCCATCAATCCGTTGGGAGTGAACTCCAATGTGTTCACGCAACATCTAACTGTACTTTTCTGTGAGGAAAGCACTCAAAATGTCTAATATCAACAACACTACCGAACCGTTCAAGCTTACAGAGACCAGAAGAGGCACCCGCATGATCGGCGAAAATACCCGAGATCGCCTGGAAGGTACTGATGGTCGTGACTTTGTCAAGGCTCGTAATGGCAATGACCTGGTAGCAACTGGAGATGGCAAAGATGTCATTGACGGTGGCAAAGGGAACGACAAGCTTTACGGCGGTGCTGACAACGATAAGATTAAGGGCGGTACTGGCAATGACCTCCTCTTTGGAGAGGAAGGCAACGACCGGATCAATGCTGGTCGAGGGAATGACGAAGCCTATGGCGGCCTTGACAATGACAACATCAGAGGGCAGGCTGGGAACGACCTGCTGTTTGGCAACGAGGGGAACGATCGGCTCCTGGGCGATGCTGGAGATGACGTTCTGGTTGGCGGCGAAGGGGATGACGTGCTGCGTGGTGGCGCTGGCGCTGATACCTTTGTCCTGAATGTGTTTAATAACGGCACTGACACCGTCGAAGACTTTACGGCAGGTGAAGATAAAATTGCGCTATCGCTTGAAGACCCTGCGGCCATTCTCAATGAAGCTGGGGAAATCAGCTTTGAAAAAGTAGACAGCTCAGCAGTAGTAGGCACCAGCAGCGCCAAAATTGTCTACGACGCCGCCACGGGTGATATTGTCTACAACCCCACCGCTGCAGCCGGTGATGAAACCATTCTTGCCAAGCTGGCACCGGGCCTGGATATTCAAAAGACCGACTTCGAAGTATTCTAAACGACTTGCCCGTCATTCCCGGACGGGTTGCCCATCAAGCCCTCATTGCGAGTATCAACTTAAGGTGGGAAAGTGAGGCGCGGCGCGCCCCACTTTCCCGCTAACCTTGTCCCGCTTTAAGCGGGAACCCCCCATTGCTTTCAGAATCATTTCGTCATGATTGCCCCCTCCTCGACTCAGGATAACCGTGGCCTGGCTCAAGTTCCCTTGGGTCAGGCTATGCTTGGTTTTGCGCCAGCGGATGCTGCCCAGTGGGTTCAGCAAGGATTGCTGGCAGATCGACAAGGCGATACCCAAACGGCGGAAGAGGCGTTTCAGCGGGCGATCGCCCTCAACCCCCTAGAGGTTAGCGCCTACAATAATTTGGGCTGTATTTTCCTCAGGTTTGCCCGTATTGAGGAGGCGATCGCCCTCTTCCAAAAGGCTTTAGCCCTGCAACCCCAGTCCGCCCCGCTTCACAATAATCTAGCCCAAGCCTGGGTTGAGCAGGGCAACTGGGATGCAGCGTTTGCAGCCTACGAGCAGGCCCTACGCTCCGATCCCACTTTTGAGCTGGCCTACTACAACCTGGGCCGTCTCTGGCATCACCAGCAGCAGTATGACCGGGCGATCGCCTGCTTCCAACGGGCGATTGAGCTAAACCCTGACGATATCGCTACCCTGGGGGATGGTGCGGCAGCACTCATGGATGGGGGGCAGTTTCGGCGGGCGTTTGCGTATCTGCGACGGGCGATCGCCCTGGATCCACATATAATAGATGGCTACTGCCAGATGGTGGCATCTATTTCACCCCGCGATGAGCTGGATAGGGCGCGTCAGTGGGTGACGCAGTTGGTGCGATCGCTTCAGACTACGGACGATTTGGCGCTGCAGTGCCGCCTGTTCGCCCAGACCTGCTTTCACTACGGCAACGTTGCCTTTCGGTATGGCCGGTACGACCAGGCACGGGATTACTATCAGCGCGCTATCCAGGCCCAACCCCGCTGGGTTGAGCTGTATCAATGCCTGGGGGATTGTCTGGCAAAGCTGGAGCAAATTAATTCGGCAGTGATGACCTACCACACTGCCCTGATGTTGTGCCCCACCCAGCCCGACATCGAGCTGCGACTGGCCCAGCTTTTGACCACAGCGCATCCCGAACAGGCATCTATTCACTACCACAACGCTCTGGCGGGGGCACCCACCGCTGCTCTCTCGGCCTTCCAACCCACGCCATCCTGGGCCAAAGGGATGCCCCAGCGGGTCTATCGCACTACCTGTAATTGGGTTGAGGCGACCTCGGTGCAGCAGGTAAAATATCGTGCCTTCGATAGCGCCTCTGGCTGGAAACAGCCCCAGCGGTTCTGGCGTACCCCAACTGGCTCCTCATCCCCTTTGACCCCTAAAATAGGCATCTTTCAGCCCACCTGCAGCGGTGTGAGCTGCCAGCCCTGCATGGCGCGCCTGAGTCAGCGGTTTCAGCCCACCTGGATCAGTCCGCAAGTGTTTCAGGTGGGGCAGCTCCAAACGGAAGTTCCCCAGCCGCCCCAATTTGTTGTGAGCATCCCAGGGGGACGGGCCTGGATTGCGCCCCAGCAAAATTCGTGGATGATTTGTGATGCGATCGCCATCATTGCCCCTGACGGAGCCTTGCTGGGGGATGTTTCCCGCTCCTACCCCTGGTATTTACCCGGATGTGACAAACACGATCCCGCCCAGCACCGCATTTTCAGCATGGAGGAACTCCCGGAACCGCTGTACATCGACGGTCGGGTAGCGGTATTGTCGAGTTTGGCGGGTCATGTTTACTATCACTGGATGTTTGATGTCCTGCCCCGGTTCGATATTTTGCGGCAAGGCGATCCTGCCTGCCAAACCATTGACTGGTTTGTGGTGAATAGCTGCGATCGCCCCTTTCAGCGGGAAACCCTGGAGGCATTGGGCATTCCCCTGGACAAGGTGATTATGAGCGATCGCCACCCCCATATCCAGGCCCGTGAGCTGGTGGTGCCATCATTTCCAGGGGAAATGGACTGGGTGCCCCCGTCTACCCTTGCTTTTTTGCGGCAAGCATTTCCTGGCCAGGGGGCAGCGGACAAATTGACCCAATCTACATTCCAACCAGCTTTTGTCCAGTCCTTATCCCCGCTGCCAAAGCGAATCTATGTGTCCCGGAGCAAAGCCGCCTATCGCCGGGTTCTCAATGAGGATCAGCTCCTGAAAGCCTTGACGCCACTGGGATTTGTGTCTGTTTCTCCGGAATCCCTATCGGTGCGGGAGCAGGCTCAACTATTTCATCAGGCGGAAGCAATTGTTACTCCCCACGGCAGTGCCCTCAGCAATCTGGCCTTTTGCCGTCCGGGCACGGTGGTGGTGGAACTCTTTGCGCCCAACTATGTGCGTACAGACTATTGGATCTTGAGCCACCATCTCCAGCTCAATCACTATTATGTACTGGGACAAACCTTTGATTGTGCCCCCCTCCGCGATCTGATGACGCCCACCCCTCTAACGGAAAATATTTACGTTAGCCATGAAGCTTGCGCGGGAATACTGAAAGTGTTAACCCGGATGCCAGGCCCCAGCTAGGTTAAAACGATGCAAACCATTCCCCATTTTGGCTCGGAATTTAACGATAGTTACCCGTCGCCCCGCCACCGCCCTCCGCAAAACCACCGTAATGGTGTGAACGGATCCCAACCAAACTCAGGGAACGATTCAGATCTAGAACAGGGCCGTGCCTGGTTTCAAGCCAGGGAGTTTTCCAGGGCTGCTGCTTGCTATCGCCGAGTGCTTGAGCGCCAGCCTGACTGTTTCACCGCCCATCAAAATTTGGCAGAAACTTTGCGTCAGCTTGGGCAGTTTGAAGCTGCCAATACCCACTACCAGCGGGCGATCGCCCTGCACTGTGCATCCTCACCACCCGTGACTTCACCGACTCCTTTATCCGAGTCCCCTCCCCTGCTTCAGGAGAATTTGACCATGAATATGATGCCCACTGCCCCCGCCCCTGTTCAAGCTTATCTGGAGTTGGCCCAAAGAGCTGTCCAGCAAAAATCCTGGCAGCAGGTGATCACCCTGACCCAGCAAGCACTCCAGCAAGATCCCCACTCGTCCGATGCCTATCAACTTTTGGGGCAGGCCCGTCAAGCCAACCGCCAGTTTGATCAGGCCCAGCGCTGTTATCAACAGGCGATCGCCCTCAATCCTGAAAGTACTGCAACCCTTGCCAATCTGGGAAACTTGTACGCACAGAGGGGGCAACTGCAAGAGGCAGTGGCAGCTTACCAGGATGCGATCGCCCAATACCAGCGACAACAGTATCAGCAACTATCGCCTGCAGAACCATCAAGTCCACCCCTTCAGCCTGTGGTCTCCTCGCCGGAAACATTGCTCAAGCTGGCGCAGGAACAGATGGAACAGCGACGCTGGCAGGAGGCGATCGCCACCTACCAACAGGTTCTTTCCCTGCACCCGGATGCGGAGACCTATCGACTCTTGGGCAACGCCCTCCAGGCTGATCAGCAACTGGAGGCCGCAGGACGGGCTTACCTCAAAGCCGTCGAACTGCGCCCTGAGAGCAGTGAAGTCTATGCCAATCTGGGGACAGTCTATGCCCGGTTGGAACAGTGGCAACAGGCTATCCACTACTATCGCAAAGCATCTGAACTAAAACCGGACAATGCTGGGATTTATCGCAACCTGGGCAAAGTCTTTGAACGACTAGGGGAGCACAATCGGGCAACGGAATGCTGGTATCGCGCCTTTACCCTGGAACCGACCAAGGTGACCCCGGAAGACCACGTACGCATTGGCGATCGCCTCGCCACCGAGAAGGATTATAACCGGGCAGAGGCTTGCTACCATCTGGCCTTGGGTCTCAGCCCTCAACTGGTAGCAGCCTATGCCAGCTTTGGTGACCTGTGTTTGCAACAGGACCGCTGGCAGGAGGCGATCGCTCTCTACCAGAGAGCTTTAACGATTAACCCCTCAGTCGTCGGCATCCAGGAGAAACTGGCCCAGGCCATTCAGGAGCATCAAATACCTCCGCTCCAGGCAATGGGACAAGCTCCTACGACCTCCCCCGCTCAACCTCCTCCCTCCCAAGAGGCTGGTACAGAGGCGCGATCGCCCGAGGCCGCGATGATCGCCCATCAGCAAGGCCAGCAACTAATACAGGCCAGCCAGTGGCAAGACGCAGTGGCAGCCCTTCGCAGGGCGATCGCCCATGACCCCACCTATAGCTGGGCATACAACGACCTGGGTGATGCGCTAAGCCATCTGGGACAGCAGGAATCAGCCGTGGAGGCTTATCGGGCCGTTACCGAACTAAACCCTGATTTCTTTTGGGCCTATTACAAGCTGGGAGATCTTTTAGTTGAACTGGATCGGCGTGAGGAGGCGATCGCCGCTTATAAACAAGCCGCTTCCATTGATCCCCAACACGATACGATCCATGAAAAATTGGCCAGCACCCTGCGATCGCTCATCCACGCCTATACCACTCAAGCAATGGTGCATTATTACCAGGCCATTACCCAAAATCCAGATCAAATTGAGATCTATCACAAAGCCCTGGACCTGGCTCCCCAGGATGATGAACTCTATCTGAATTTGGGCAAGGCACTGGTACGAAAGGGAGAGGTGAATCAGGCGATCGCCTTTTATCAAATTGGCCTGCAAGTGAATCCTGCAAACGCTGAGCTTTTATTTCATTTGGGGCAGGCGATTGAAGGCCAGCAAAATTGGGAATCAGCCGCTACTTTCTATCGTCAGGCTACCAGTTGTCAACCCAATGAAAGCTCCTATCATTACCATTTAGCAATGGTGCTGGAGCAGCAGCAAGACTGGGAAGGGGCGATCGCTGAATATAAGAGGGCGATCGCACTCAATCACCAGATCTCACACCCCTATAAACGGTTAGCTCAACTGCTGCTTCAAGCCCAGGAATGGAGCCAAGCCCTGACAACGTTGCAGCAGGCCGCTGAACTCAACCTTGCCGATGCCCCTATGCAAAAGCAACTCGGCGATCTCTATGCCCGCCAGGGGAAGGTACAGGAAGCGAGTCAGGCCTATCGCTGCGCCCTACAGGCAGGCTACATGGACTGCTGACCAACAGCCAATTTCATTTGGGATCTGCAATTGAAAAACGCCTCCGGCACTACCGGAGGCGTTTGCTTTTAGACGAGAAGCCCCGCGCTCTGACGATTAGAGCATGTTTGAAAAGTGGCTAGCTGTAATGAAGCACCTGGCGATCCCCCCTAGCCCCCCTTAACAAGAGGGGAACCGAAGCCAAAGTCCCCCTTAAAAAGGGGGATTTAGGGGGATCGAGTGAGCTTTTCTACTCAAGGCTAAACTTCTCAAACACCCTCCAATCCCTATTCCTAATCTTGTCCCGCTTGAAGCAGGAAGCCAGAGCTAAAAAGCTCCCTTTTTTGAGCTTCGCTCCAAGTATTTTCAACAAACATAGTTTTGTAGGCACTTTGATCGGTTGCTTTTAGTTGAGAAGTAGCTTTTTGCAAAAAGTGATACAGCTTAGCGTGTGGGGTGTAGATAATTCGCATATTTGCCACATTCCGAACCACATCACAATAGAGCCGATCAGAACGATAGTGACGTCCATTTTTAGCATCTAACAAACCAACTCGATCGATACATTCGCGCGGAATATAGACACAGAAGAATGGCGCGAAACTTAATTCTATCAGTCCCTTTTCGACATTGTAATTTGGATCGAGTATGTTAGCATGATGAACCGAAAGCGAAACGTCTACCTCTGACCTGGGATTGCAATGAGGAACATGGACGTCTACTGTCTTTGTGCCTGGAATCAGTACCTGCCGAGGCACAATAATACCGACGCTGTCTTCATCATTGGCCACTTCAATCATGGCATCCAACCAGCCCTGGGTAACCAGAGCATCGTTATTAAGTAAAACAATGTCCGACTCGGGCTGCGCCAACTGTATTCCCTGGTTTACAGCGTAGGTGAAGCCCATATTCTCAGAGTTATAAATCACCTTAATTCCTGCTGAACATTGCAGTCTCTTGAGGACAGCAATAGTTTCAGGGGAAGAGTTGTTGTCCACAACAATCAGTTCATACGCATTTGGAGGAGTAAACTTTTGCACGGATTGAATACAGTACTCCAGATATTCCGGAACTTCATAACTGGGGATAATGATGGAAACCAAACGTTTGCCAGGGCACGTTTTCACTGATTGATTGGCAAAGAAAACATATTGAAGCGCATCACCTGGAGGAGAGCAGAAGCGATCGCTTTGTTTTTCCAAAGGGATTGTAAAGGGGCGATCGCGTAGATAGGTGCGAATTTGTTCTTCAGCAACACTATAGTTCTCAATGTCGGTAATTTGATTGTCAACTATCCCAAAATAGTAGTCGCTGAGGATACAAGGTAGTGATAGTGGGAAGTGACTGCGGGTACAGCTTAAAATAAAATACCAGTCCACCAAGCGCCGCATACTTGGGTTGAACTGTACCCCGCGTTCATATACCTCCCTGGTATGCATGAAAGCATTGATATCGATATAGTTACGATTTTCGAGCAGTGAACGGTTAAATGGCCCGAACAGTACCGAGTAAGTTTCTGAGTTTTCAAGATTCTTTGAATCATGAACTTTAGTTCGCTGCTGAGCACAATAAATGCTCTCAGCCCCTGCTTTTTCCTTTAATGAATTGATCATCAACAAAAGAAAATCGGGGTGCCAGGTGTTATCTGAATCTAGGTAGCTAATGTACTTACCTGTTGAAAGCGATAGGCCGATATTTCGCGCATTACTAACCCCATTATTTTCTTTAAGGGTGTGTAATATAATACGTGAATCGTGGAATTGCCATACTACTTGTACCGTTCTATCAGAACTGCCATCATCGACAATAATTAACTCCCAATTCTGATAGCTCTGCTTCAGCACCGAGTTAATAGCCCAACTAACTACCGCTTCACGGTTATAAACTGGCATGATGACAGATACTTTATCTTCTTGTGGCAGGTTGATATACCGCTCCCTGAGGTACGTAGCATACCAGTCCATGTATCCCAAGATGCGTTTGTCATTTTCCTTGATGGGGTACTTCAGCTCTCGATATATCATGGCCCATCGCAGATATTCCTCAAAGTTCTGATAAGGACGATCAACAACATGCTTGAACTTGAGCGGAGAGCCAGCCAGGCAATGCTCTGTGCCAGCAATTCTTACAGAAACTAGATGTTCATTGCCGTCACGTAAGGCCGCAGGGAGAGAGGCTCGGAAAGCATATCTCCCATCACCTTTACCTGCTTTTTTGAGATCTGCACGGAACTGGTCAGCCCTACAGGTATCTATGACCTGCTTCCCGTCCAGAATCTCAATGGTTAACTTATCTTGAGGAGATTTCCGATTCCACCCCCAGCCTGAAATTCCTTTAATTGTTACGCGCTCTAATTTGCCTTCCAGTTTTGCGTCTGCAAGATCCTTTGAGATATAACCCGTTGTCGGTGCGTGTGTGACGGGTAGTAAGAGCGATCGCACCAACTGCTGCCACTCAGGTTGTTGAGTCAGGGCAACGACATCCAGGGTCTGATTTTCTTCCTCGGCTAAATCTGTAAAGACTTGAATCCATTGGGCGATCGCCTGAGGTGCCGCCTGGACTGAATAGGTAGAAGCTCGCTTTAGATAAGCTGCCATGGTAGATAGATCCCCACCTTGATAGAAGCACCAGGCGAGCCAGGTCAGCGTATGGTAGTACACCTCTGACCTGATTTTCTGGAGCGATCGCGGCAAATTTGATCGCGCAAAAAAGTCATCAAGCACCGCTTCAAGGGTTTGTGCCTGTTTCCAAATACGGTCTCTGGTAGCACGATTGGTCGCGTTGCCGCCGTGTTGGCGATAGCCAACGGCAACCTGCTTGAGCCAAACCGCACGACATCCCATGAGAGAAAGCCGCAGGGCGAGATCCACATCCTCGGACGGGGGGAAGCGGAGATCAAATCCTCCCACCCGCTCCAGCCAGCTTCGTCGAATCATCATGGCGCTGGGAAGCACAGTTTTCCAGCGAATCCAATCTTCCAGAGTCAGGGTCGAACGACTTTTCCAGGGATGCTTATCGGCAAGGGGATTTCCCTGTTCATCGACCACGCGCCAGCCACACTGCACCAAGCCTAAATCAGAAGATTGGTCAAAGCAGGCAACCTGATCGGCCAGTTTACTAGGCGATAGAAAATAGTCATCGGCATCTAAGAAGGCAATAAATTCTCCCCTTGCAGCTTGAATACCTCGATTTCGGGCGGCTGCAACCCCTTGATTAGCTTGATAAAGATAGCGAATTTGTTCTGAATATTGTTCTAAATAAGGAGTTAAAACCTGCTGAGTTTGATCCGTTGAGCCATCATCAACAATAATAATTTCAACATCCGCTAAAGTTTGGCTGAGAACACTATCAATGGCTTCAGACAGGTAGCGATCGCAGTTATATGTGGGAATAATTACACTCACCAGGTGCTTGGTTTGTTTCTGAAGAGTAACTTCCAGATTCTGACCAGCCTCTGGAGGAATATCCGAAGGGGGGGCAAGTAGCATAGATTTGATTCCTTAATTTTCTTCGTACATTTATTAGGACTTACGCCCTGCGTCCCGGACCTGGCGTTCTGGGTAGTTCTGTGAACGCTCAGCGCCTACAAACCTGCCAAACTGCGTAAGTTTTACCCTATTGAACAGTGGCTTAAGATGCTGCCACTTTTTGAGCTGCTATCATCCAGGCTTGAGACTCAGTCTCCAGCCGTCTGGTCTTTTCCCGATATTCTGTCTCAAGTTGGTGGGCTGTTTGCATCCAGGCCTGGCTCATCCTATCAAAATAGTTTCGTTCGTCCTGAACAGCATCCAAGCGGCTTCTCAAGTGTTTGCACTCACCCATAACCTGCTCTAACTCTGTGTGAACCTCCTGCAGTTGAGCCTGCAGTTGGGTCTGCAGTTGGGCCGTTTCCTTTTGAAATTGTTGGTAGGCTGACTGTGTAGCATCCCGCTCCTCCTGCATTCTTGTTAGCTGGGAGTGGCACTCTGCTAACATCGTTTCCGTTTCATGAAGCTGCTCTTGGGATTGGGTTAGCCCATCCTGGGTCTGCGTCAATAGCACCTGGCAAGCGGCCCAATCATCGTGTGCCTGCTGATAATTCAACTGAGACTGGGCCAAGCCATCCTGGGTTTGCTTCAGTAACGCCTGACACTCTGCCAGAGTCATTTGAGTTTGCTGATAGTCCATTTGGGACTGATGCAGGTCAGATTCAAGCTGCTGTTTCTGTATTTGAAGCTGCTGCACCCTTTTTTGGCTGTCCTGTAGCTGAAACTGTGTTTCCTCCAGCGCTCTTTGAGCTTGACGGACTTGCTTTTGCAGGCGATCGCTCCCCTCTTCAGCGCTCTGAAATTTGGTTTGCAACTCAGTTCGCTCCTCCTGGAACTGTTTCACCTGCTGGCGCAGAGTATCCAACTCAACCTGCATTTTCTGAAGGGCAGGGTTATTGGTTACAGTTGCCAATCGAGGCGTTGGTTCTGTATGGATGGCCTCTGGGGATGGGGGCTGGGCACAGTTAGTACTATTCATAATTGGCTGTTGTGAATAATGATGGGCATTAAAAGAGTTCAAGCGCTGCAGGGCGTGTTTTACCTGGGCGATCGCCTTATCGATATTGCCTGCCTGTACCTGCTCACATGCCTGGCCTAACTGATGCCGGACATGGGTTTTAGTCGCCCAATCCAGCAGGGATAGAGGCTTATGTTCCGAGGCTTGGAGGGGCGATCGCTCAATGAGTTGCTGAATCTCAAACAGACTCTCCTTACCCGCGCTGCCTTGAATTGCAGGTTCCTGAAAGTCGAGCAGCTGCTGATAGACCGACAGGGCCTCCGGAAAAGGCTGATGGGCTAGCAGCGGATAATATTCATCCAGGATGTGGTAGTGAAACAGCGACGGCTCATAGGGAAACGATTCTGGAATTTTCAAAGGAATTTGAAAGCGCGTGCAGAGGGCATCCAAAAAAGCTTCAGGCTGTTCAATGACAGCTTTAATACTGGTCAGAAAGCAGCGATCGCCATGCCGCTGAAGAAAATTTAGAATTGCCTGGTTGTAGAAAATCCAGGTTTTGGCAGCCAACTTGGGGTCAGCCTGAAACACGTCATCCCCCCGGCGATAGAGCGAATCTACCACAAGCCATGGTGCACGAAAGACAAACAAAAACTTTGATTCAGGCAGCAAAGCCGCCCAAAAATCCAAAAACAGAGCCGTTCGGGGGTCTTTCCAGCCCCAGGGTGAATCAACTCTGTTCTGCTTAATCAACTCCTTGGCAGTAGCAAAAGCAAAACCATCAACCGCAACGGATTCTTGAAGCACCCACCCATTTGGATGTAGGCCCTGGGAGCGAAGCACCTGACGATGAAATTCCAGAAAATCAAGATTCTCGAAGTGACCCCGCAAATTACTGTTATGGGCACCTAGTAACCGCTCCCCCAGGTGCAAGCCTGCACGCTGTAGTAGTTCAGCAGTCAGGGATGTACCTGATCGATGCATCCCTGCAATGATCAAAACGGGACAGTCCTGCTCAGTAGTCACATGGGGCATAGAGACCTTGACCCTCCAAGAATTTACCTAGAGCTTGGGTTGTAGTGCCCCTAGGTTGCCCGCTTACTGGCATTAACTAACGGGATTTCCGTAAACTTTCCTAAGCATTTTCTCGAAGATGGGCCGTGACACTCCCAGTTAAGTATCTGAGCATAAATAAAGCAAGTGGGGTGCGCTTTCCCAGAACGTGACGCCCCCCACAACCATCCGAATTAGCTTGCAAAACTGAGCAGCAGATTCCACAGAGCAGCATTGTTTTCAGCCGCACTAACGATGTCATCCCACAAGACGGGAGGAGACTGAATCAAAGTGTCCTGGGCAATGATCCCTGGCCAATCCAACTGGCGCGGATCGGCCCCTTCTACACCTGCAGCCTGCATGGCCGCCAAAAACTCCTCCGCAACGATGCCATACCCAATTGTGGTGGGATGAACCGAGTCCAGGCTAAACAGTCCGCCCTGAATGCGAACGGCATCTTTGGTTCCATATCGCAGTACACTGGGCACCGGCTCAAGCTGGAGCAGCGGATGGTCATCCCATCCTTTGTCGCGATAGCGCTCAATCAACGGCAGCTCTGGCGTATCGCTCTGCCGGTTGCGCTTCACCGCTAGCTGGCCGAGCACGGACCCTATTTCCACCACAGTCCATTGCTGGCCTTGAGCTGCAACCAGGCGGCGGATAATGTCATTGAAGCCATCAATGCGCTGATCAATTGTCGCAACATCATCTCGGCTCAGATGTCGCTTCCCGGGAGGATTCTCGCGATAATTTTCGGCATTGGCGAAAAAGGGACCGTAATAGTCAAAGTATCTGCCATCAAAGCTACCCAGTCCTTGAGTGATGGGTGGAATGGTCACGTAAGGCACCGTCCCAACGAAAACCTTGGTGGTGGCGGGCAGGATAGCAGCGATCGCATCCACCAGGAAAGCAAAATCTCGCTCAAAGAGATTCAGGTTCGTGAGATTCCACTTGCGTCGGGTAATGGGATCATTGAGCTGCCCAGTCCGCTCTAGCTCCTCGACATCCGCATCTGTCATATCTTTCAGTTGCAGATCGACCACTGTTCCTAAACAATCATTGGAACCCAGCCAGAGAATCAAAGCGTCTACCGTTTGTTCCTTTTCAACGATCGCTTTAAGATTCGTTACCTGCGTCCAGGTAGCCCGGTTCGCCTCAAACCGTGGATTTAGGACTCGCTTTGCCGTCCGATACATGGCTCCTGAGGGCAAACCAACAAAATCATCTTCCAGCCAACCTTCTTCCCGATTGATGGCGCGATCGCAATACTCAGAATGGATGGAGAAACTATCGACTACCTTAAATCCCCAAACGGCAAGGTTGTGATAGCTCCCTCCAAAAGTCGCAGGCCGGGAGCCAGGTCCCCGCTCGTAGAGATCTTCTACTCCATTGGCAAACTGGTTCAACAAAACGGGAAAACGGACCAGCCACTCAAACATATCAATCCTGGAGCCGAGAGGCTTCTGCATACTTCGCAAAGCTTCTTCAAAATTGATAGGTAAGCCGCTCCCTGGAAAGGACGGAATTGGGAATTCGGTGGGAATTCTCAGCCCCATCGACCTGGCCATCAGGGCTGGAAACGATAACTCTGTCCGAAAAATAGCTCCGCTCTGAAACCCCTGGCTCAAACTATCTCCAATAGCAACTAACCTGGCCATACGCGCTTATCTCCAAAAAGGGACTTTCTGATGCTTCAATGACTTGCGAACGATTTCAGGCACTTCCCAAAATTAAGCCAGGATGGTGCGATCGCCTGAGTTATGTCAATAAAGTAAACATCCAGTCACACCTCGCCTCAATTTTTGTTAAGAAAGGGCGATCGCTCCCACCCCTTTCAAGGCTGAGACAAAAACGCCGCAGGCTCAGAAACTTTGGCGAGTTTTCGGAGAAGCATTTAGCGTTGGGTAACAGCGGACTGGGCTTTCTCCAAATTAAGCAAAAGAATGGGCGACATAGAATTGTCGGTAGAAATGACGGCAACATATTCGGCTAAGGCGGAAAAAGCAGGCTGGCCTACCAACGGGAGGGGATAGATAGCAGCAGGGGAAAGCTCAATCACCTGGGGGATAGCATCAACGAGCACTGCGCTCAGTTGGTGGGGATTTAGCCAGACCAGAACCGCCATATCACAATAGACTAACCCTCGGGAGGGCATCTGGTTCCCCGTCCCCACCTTGGCCAGCAGGGGGTAGAGGTTGAGCAGGTGGAGCGGCTCCTTCCGGTAGATGATGAAAGGGTCTTGCGACTGAAACGGATTAACTTTCTGAGGTAGCTGAATGACTTTGCTAATGGCCGATAGGGGAAGGGCAAATGACTGGCGGGCGATCGCAAAGGACATGGCTCGATAGGCGGCAGGCACCGGGTCGCCAACCAAATCTCCAACATTAGCCAATGGTTCAGAAGAAACGAGTCTGGGGGAGAGAGCGGTCGGGACACTTTGCTGCGCCACAGGCAAGGCTTGGTTGTGGGGAGCGGGCACTGCTGCAAAGGGTTCAATAGACGTGGGTCTGGCAGCGGGTTTCATAGGCACGAATCGAGTGTGGCAACTAGAATACAGAAGCAGGTGGAGACACCGGAATAGACAAACTGTTCAAAGCACTCAGTAAAGTCTTGGGGCTGTAGGGCTTGGTCAGGTAGCCAGTGGCTCCCAACTCCAGGGCAATCTGACGATGCTTGGGGCTGGTGCGGGAGGTGAGCATCAAGATGGGGATGTGGGCAAAAGTCGCACTATTGCGAGTCTGATTGAGGAACTGGAAGCCATTCATCTGGGGCATCTCGATGTCGCAAATGATGGCATTCACCTGGGGATGCTGGTGCAAATAGCTGAGCGCTTCGACCCCATCGCTGGCCTGCAGCACCTGGTAGCCGC
>JAYKGU010000069.1:0-17947 GCA_035285585.1 Synechococcales cyanobacterium | reverse complement strand
TCTGTGGTCATCATCGTCACAGATTTGCCAGGGTTTGGGAATTACCCCGCCTGGATACCTTACCTGGTTAAGCTGAAGACAACCATGTGACGGGCCGTAACAAATTCTTAAAAATCCTCAAGGATTTCCGTAAATCTCTTCGTAACTGTTGCCTGGAATTGACTTAACAATCTTTTTATTTATGAATCCATTAATTTTCGGTATTCTAAGTGGTGGAAATCTTGCGCCCCTGGATCGGCATTTCTTAGATTTATGCCGGCCATCTACGCAACGGGTTAAGTATTATTTCCCCCGAACAGTGAGCTTGAGGAACTGAGAGAATTGCTTTTGCATTTGCAGAATAGTTGACGGACGAAGTTACTCAATGGTTCTTGAGGTTCTTGAGGCAGATCATGCACAACAAATTCTACTCCGCCAACGACAAACCCCTTGCCCGAAGCTCGGCTGAGTTCCTTTGCGAAGGCTTTGAAGATATTCATTTGTCTTCAAATAAGCGACATCAGGCTCCCCTGGAAAAGGTCGTTTCTAACTATATTGAAGGGATTCTTTTGTTTGATGAACAGGGGAGTTTGCTTCATGTGAACCAGCAGGCGATCGCCATTCTGCAAAAAATCACTCCCTGCAGTGATTCCGCCATAGAATTGCCCCAAGAGATCATTCACGTTAAAGAATTCATGCTCGAAAGCCGTAAACTATTCCCCCAGGAAAATTGGTTAAATAACACCATGATTTATGCGGATTGTTCGACGGTTCTTCAAGTTCATGCCCGTTGGACCCAGGGGAATTACGCCAGTCAAAACTACCTTTTGCTGAGAGTCGAAGATCAGAACCAATTCGTCCAAAGCATTGCCAAAGAGGAGTCTCGACGATTGCGTCTGACCCCACGGGAGCAGCAGGTCTGGTTGCTGTACCGCGCCAACTACACCTACAAGCAAATTGCGGTAGAGCTAGCCATCACTCCAAATACCGTCAAGAAACACATGAAGAGTATCCTGACCAAACAGCGCTCCCTGGATGAGGCGGCAGCCCCTTTCTGCGATGGATAGTAAGCCTATTCGGGTACCCAGGGTGGGTAAGAAAATTGCTCCAGGTTGCTTATTTCTTCAACTTTCTTCACAATCCCCTATTCCATAGTTTGCACCTCAGCCCGCAGGCCACTATTGACCAACTGGCGGGCCACGCTATTGGCGTTCTCCAGGCTGGCAAACGCGCCTGCCTGCATCACCGTCCGTCCATCAACACGGGTGCGGAAAGCGCCAGGGATGAGCGATCGCACCGCATTTTGCATCCGTTCATTGCCCGCTTCCACCACCACCCGATAGCGCAGCCCCAACATCGACGCCCGCTGGGCATCGGTCATGGGGGTGAGGGCACCATTGGCGACGCGGATGGTCTGCAATCCCCCCAAATGGCCTGTGGGTACTGAGGCAGCTGGTACGGGGAGCAGGTTGGCGTTGCGTACGGGTTGGGGCGTGGGGGTGGCTGGGATGGGGGTGGCTGGGACTGGGGTAGATGGGACTGGGGTGGCTGGGATGGGGGTAGCGGCTGCTACGGCGGGGATGAGGGCTGGGGCCGGGTTGGTGGCCTGGGTGTTGGGAAAAATCACGGGGATGGGAATGGGGGCTTGGGACGCCGCAGACGGTCGAGCAGCGACGGAAACGGTCTGGGGTTGGGCAGCCGTAGCCCGCAGTGGCTGGGCCGGAGGTGATGGTGCTGTTTGGGGGGCAACGACCGGAATGGGAATGGGAGCGGTGGTGATTAACGCGGGGGGTGGGGTAGCGGCTGGGCTGACGGTTGGTGGAGTGGCCGGACGGCTGGGTTGGGGTGCGATCGCCGCTGCCGTGGGCTGCACAAACATTTCCAGCGAGGTAGATGGTGGGCGGGAGCCGCCCGTTGCCGATTGGCCGGTTAAAGTCGTTGCAGCGGCAGATTCTGTCGGGGCGATCGCCGTGGGTTGGGGAAAGGGAGTGGGGGCGATCGCCGGACTTGGGGCGGCTGGTGGTGGAGGCGCTGGAGTAGCTGCCGGTGCAGACGGCGGGGTCGGGGTTGTCGCCTGCTGGACAGGAGGCGGAGTGGGCGTTTCAGGGACATTCGCCCTGGCAGGGGGCACGGTGAAGGGCAGCACAATCCGGGGAAACTGGGCAGAGGCGCTGCGGGGAGAGGGTGCCGCAGCGGGGGCGATCGCCACCTCGCCGCTAAAGTCCAGGGAACCACTGGTGCGGCTCTGGTCGAGCTGGTTGCCCGCTATGGGAATTTCCTGCTGGGCGACATCAGCGTTCACATCCTGCCGCCCATTGCCCTGAATCTGGTTCTCCCCCGGTTCCGCCGTCGTGCCCATATCGGGAACGGCCTGGGCGATCGCCACCACTCCGTCCTGCTCATTTTGCTCAATGACGTTCTGCCGCAGCACGGGACGGGCGCTGCCCTGCACAATCACCCCTGAGCGATTGCGTACGATCTGGTTGCCCACGAGCTGGGGAGCTGCCCGCTGGCCCACATTGACGCCGTATCCGGTTTCCTCAAACAGGTTGTCTGCCACCAGGGGCTGGGCGGTGCCGTAGATGGAGATGCCGTTGGCTCCATTGCGATGGAAGCGGTTGTTGCGGATGACGGCCTGACTGGTGCCGTTGACGGCAATACCGTCGTGCAGGTTACCCGAAAAGGTGTTGCTGAGCACCGTGGGGCTGCTCGACTCGATCCAGAGGCCATAGCCGCGTACGTTGGGATTGGTCACCGTAATGCCGGTCAGCGTTGCTTCGTTTGCGCCGAGCAGGGTAATGTTCTGGCGGGCTGCGGTGGGACTCAAAAACTCGCCTCCACCCCGGATGAGGATGCCCTGCCCCCGACTGCCCACGTCTCCCTGAAGCGTGATGCCGGGGCGCAGGCGGATGGGAAACTGCTCGCCGCTCTCGGCGCTGTAGGTGCCCGCCGCCAGAAAGATCGTGGTGCCCGCCGGAGCCACCTCCAGGGCATGGGTGATGGTGCGAAAAGGCGATCGCTGGCTGCCCTCGCCGCTGGTGTCATTGCCCAGAGCCGGGTTGACAAACAGCAAATGGGCTGAAGGGGCGGCGGATTGGGCCAATAGCAGGGGTTCCTGTAGGGCCGCTGGGGTAACCGTCCATGCTCCATCCTCAGGGGAAGGCCGGGATTCGGGGCGAGATTCAGCAACGGTCACGGAAGCCCCCTGGGTCTGGCCCAGAGCCGCACGGGGGGATAGCCCCACCATCAGGGTGGTGATACCGATTGTGGCGATCGCCAATCTCCAAAGTTGCCCAACTCCCACGGGCTGGGGCGTTCGATTACTGTGCCCCCCGACCGTCGGCAGCGGAAAGTCTGCCCGCTGGGAGCGGCTCGGTTGCTGAGCAGTGGCTTGATGTCTCCTCACAGATGAACCCATGCGTTCCTCCTAGTGCCAGATGAATCAGACAACTTTGTACCCCAAAGCTGTCAGAAATGAACTTCGGTCAGGCTTGATACGACCTGATTGCACCCTCTGAATGACGAGACCAGCAGCGTCAAAACTTCCACAGACAAAAAGACGTTAATGGTCTAACATTTTGCCCTATTTTGTCTGGAATACAGCACCGATTGAGCTAATTTTTTTGAAGATTTTTGGCACTTCCCATTTTTCAGCCTTTTGATACTGGGATTTTTCGCCCTGCTCGGTGCCAACCTGCCCCCATCCAGGTAGATGCGGGAGCGCGTGTTCGTACCAAACTGACTGGAGCGATCGCCCCCCATTAAACTGTAGGATGGGCACCGCCCCCGTTAACCCTTCCAGCCGTTCACCCTGACTCCCAAACTAAGTTCTCAACCGTGACCGATCTCGCCCCTGCACCGACCCCATCCACGACCCTGCCCATTTTAGATATCCGCAACCTCACCGTCGAGTTTCGCAGCAATCGGGAAACCGTGCGGGCGGTCAACGGCGTCACGGTGACTCTCGCCCCCGGTGAAACCCTGGGAATCGTGGGGGAATCCGGTTCTGGAAAGTCGGTCACCTCCCTAGGGATCATGGGCCTGCTGCCGCCCACGGCCCAGGTGAGCGGCGACGTTTTGGTTCACAACCCCCACCAGCCAGGGGCCGACCCGGTCAACCTGCTGCACCTGCCGCCGGAGGCACGCCGCCAATACCGGGGCGGGGTGATTTCCATGGTGTTTCAAGAGCCGCTTACCTCCCTCAATCCCGTCTACACCTGCGGCGACCAGGTGATGGAGGCGATTCGGCTACACCAGAAGGTTGATCAGGCAGAGGCCCAGCGACGGGCGATCGCCCTTTTCCAGGAAGTGCAGCTCCCCGACCCGGATCGTCTGCTGCATCGCTATCCTCACCAGCTTTCCGGCGGCCAGCAGCAGCGGGTGATGATTGCCATGGCGCTGGCGGGCAACCCGGCGATTCTCATTGCCGACGAACCCACCACGGCGCTGGACGTCACCATCCAGGCCACCATTTTGAACCTGCTGCGCGATATCCAGGCGGCACGGGGCATGGCCGTTCTGTTCATCACCCACGACATGGGGGTGATTGCGGAAATTGCCGATCGCGTCGTGGTGATGTATCGCGGCCATCAGGTGGAAACCGCCCCTATCTACGACCTGTTTGCCCATCCCCAACACCCTTACACCCAGGGCCTGCTCAACTGCCGCCCCCGTCCGGATCAGCGGCTCCAGCGCCTGCCCACGGTTGCGGATTTCATGAGCGTTACTACCAACGCCCAGGGGGAGCTGGAGGTGATTGCCAGGCAGCACAGTCCGGCGGAAATTGCGAATTTGCTCACCCAGGTCGAGCCGCAGGCCCTTCAGGCTCGCTATGCCCAGCTTCAAGACCAGGCCCCGCTGCTGGTGGTTGAGGCACTCACGAAGGAATTTCCGGTGCGGCGGGGGCTGTTTGCGCCCAAGACCGCCTTGTGCGCGGTGGATGCCGTTAGCTTCGAGGTCTACCCCGGCGAAACCCTGGGGCTGGTGGGGGAATCGGGCTGTGGCAAATCTACCCTGAGCCGGTGTTTGCTGCGGCTGATTGAACCGTCCTCCGGCAAAATTACCTTTGCGGGCCAGTCGGTGCTGGATTTGCACCCGGAGGCACTGCGCCAACTGCGCCGCCAGATGCAGATTGTGTTTCAAAACCCCTACGGTTCCCTAAACGGGCGGCAAACCATTGGCTCCGCCCTGATCGAACCGATGCAGATTCACAACCTGCACGACACCGATGCCCAGCGGCGATCGCGGGCAGTAGAGTTGCTGGAGCGGGTGGGGCTGGATGCCAGCGCCCTGAACCGCATGCCCCATGAGTTCTCTGGGGGGCAGCGCCAGCGCATTTGTATTGCCCGCACCCTGGCCTGTGAGCCGCGCTTCATTATCTGTGATGAGTCGGTGTCGGCGCTGGACGTGTCGGTGCAGGCGCAAGTCTTAAATCTTTTGAAAGATTTGCAGACCGACTTTGGCCTCACCTACATCTTCATTTCCCACGATTTGAGTGTCGTGAAGTTTGTGAGCGATCGCATCATGGTGATGAACCGGGGTCGTATTGAGGAAATTGGCCCAGCGGACGAGGTCTACCACCATCCGCAGCAGCCCTACACCCAACAACTGATCGCCGCCATCCCCGATGTCAAGCTAGAAACGATTCGGGCACGGCAGGCCCAGCGCACCCCAGTGATTACGGGATAGGGGCGAATTTGGTATCATCAGGTCGCCAGCAGGCTTGCCGTTCCCACACATGGGATCACGTAGGATCAAATTTTAGGATGAAACCGTATGCTGACCGACCTGCAAAAGATAAAGCTGACCAAGCTGTTCGGCATGTATGATGCGCAGAACAACGGCAGCCTGGATGTCAAAGACTTTGAAAATATCGCTAAGAAAATTGCTCACTTTCGCAACTGGTCGTCGCGATCGCCCCAGTACATCATTCTCTATGAAAAACTGATGCGCAAGTGGAAGTCGATGCTCCAGCGGGCTGACACCACCCACAATAAAAAAGTATCCCTGGCGGAGTGGCTGACCTACTACGACGAAGCCCTGGCGGATCAGGGCACCTACGCCAACGAGATTCAAACCCTGATGGAAAGCCTATTTGAGTCGTTCGATCGGGACAATGATGGCCTGATCAGCCAGGAAGAATGGGGGGAACTGCTGTGCGTCTATTCCATTTCTCCGGTGTATGCACCCCTGATTTTCTCCAGGCTGGATGGCAATGAGGATGGCCACCTCAGCAAAGATGAAGTCATGCAACTGCTGCAGGAATTTTTCTACAGCAACGACCCGGATACCCCAGCTAACATCATGTTTGGCCCCTGCCAACTATAGAACCTGGCACGGGTTTGCCCCTACCGGTTATCCATCACGATTTGCGCCAATTTGGTGGCGGCTCCCGGTTCTCCCCGCACGGCCCGGAGGCGATCGCGCATCGCTGCCAACCGTTCTGGCTGCTGCAAATACTCCAAAACCTGCTGAGCGATTGGCTGGGGCTGGAGGTGGCCCACCAGTTCGGGCACAATTTCTTCCCCTGCCCAGATGTTGGGCCAGGCCAGCAACCGCTTTTTCCGCAAGAACCAACCATTGATGGCTTTGGCAAATAGGGTGCCCACCCCCGGCAAATTAGCCAATAATCCGGGAATGCCATCCCAGGCTCGCATGGCGTCTAGTTGCTGGGTGGGCAATAGGACGATCATGGGCACCCCCAGAGATCCTAACTCTGCGGTATTGGCCCCAATAGTCGTCAAAGCAAGCTGGCACTGGGAGAGCAAATCGTAGGCGGGGGAGTCGGTCCACAGCCGCACTTTGAAACCGTCCGGCGTCATCAGGTAAGGGGTGTCCCCCTCTCTGACCAAGGCAGCGCTCACGTTCCCCATTTCAGGCAGCAGGGGATTGGTGGCGGGGTCGGCAAATTGGGCCAAAGTGGCCAGGTCGAGGGTGGGGGCGACGGGAATGACAAATTCAATGTCAGGACGGGTCTGGTGAATGGTGTGGGCGATCGCCAGACAGAGGGGCACTCCCTGGGTGAGCTTGGCGGGTTTGGAACCGGGGAGGAGGGCGATTTGGGTGGATAGGGGGGTGGGTGGATGGGGGTGGGGGGTGTCGGCCATCAGGTCGCCTACGATGGTGAACTTGTGGGCGTATTGGGGCGGTGCTTTGTGGATCAGATCGGCTTTCATGACGGCGTAGCGATCGCCCCAGCGGTGCCAGCGGGTGTCCCATTCGCCGTAAATCACAATGCGATAGCCCAACCGCTTGCCGATGAGGATGGGGTAGAGCTGGTCGCCGCCGAGGAAGAGCACCACGCCGCGATCGCGCCAGTCCCAGTTCTCTGCCGTCTGACCCCAGAGGAGGAAGGGGAAGAAGTGGGCCGCTCCCTGGATGCGGTCGATTTCGGGATATTGGGTGGCGATCGCCACTTCTTTGCCGCTGGCGTTGGGGCAGGGGGCCAGCACCAGGGAAATGCGGATCTGTTGATGATCGCTGCCGTACACTTTCCGCAAGGCTTTCACCACGGGACGCACCCAGGTGGTAATTTCCCCCGGCCCGTTGGATAAGATCAAAATATCGGCTGGCTGATTGGCTGGCTGATTGGCTGGAATATTCGCTGGGATGGTGGCGGACATGGCGGCTGGGCGATCGCTCCGAGTAGACTTCTGCATCTTTGGGAATTATCCCATTTCCTATTTAAGGATTGCCCCTACACCGTTTCCCCAGTAACTTTGGTGGGGAATAATGTCTATACAATTGGCCCATTCCCTCAGTAACTTCCGGGAGGAATGGTGTCCATACGATTTCTCTTGGTTATCGATAAGCCTCATCAAAAGTTCATAGTTTGACGCCCTATTTCACCCACTAAAGCTGATATATTCTTTCTTGAGTGCATAGATGTTAGTATTGCCGTGTCTTGCTTCAGGTGTACGCGTAATACAGCCGCCTGTTCTTGACGAATAATGAAAAAATGGCCGCCATTCTTAAGGAAGCATTTGCCTGCCCACGTTGACAGCTTTGGATGGCGATCGCGACACTCTTTCAATCGGCTCCATCTACCGACTAATTCCTGGCTATTTAACTGCCTGAACTGATTGCTGAATCGTTAAGTAGATCGGCACAATTAAATTCGTGTTAGAAAACCGGGGGAGTGCCCTGCCGGGTCGCTCCTCCGGTTTTCTAACCTTCGTTTTTCAATGCAGTTCTACTTATTCAATCATTATGGCATTACGCTTTCGCGTTAAGACACTCAAACCTTAGCCCGTAGGGCCATATTGATTAATTGTTGAATAAGGCATTCTCAGCTCCAATTAAACGCCGGTCTAGACAAGTTATTCGCATCTACCGAAGCATCTGTGCGGGTCAATTTCCTCGGAGGTTCTTCGGCATTCCATGATTTATTCCATTGCGCTGCAGCTTCGGCAGTATTTTGCACTCGCTCGAAAACGACAGTTTACGGGCGCACTACGGGCCTCTTCCCCTTCAGGAGAAACCTGGGAACTGTATTACCTGATGGGGCGTCTAGTTTGGGCAAGCGGTGGGCGGCACCGGCTGCGACGGTGGCAGCGGCTGCTCGCGCCCCTGATTCAAGACTTCAACCCCGACTGGGTCAACATTCGCCAGCAGTACCTCTCACAGGTGTGGGAGTACCGGGTACTTCTGGCCCTGATGAAGCGCCAGAAAATTCAGCAAGAGCAGGCCGTTCAGGTTATCCAGCAAACGATTTCTGAAGTTCTGTTCGATATTCTCCAAAACGCCAATCAGCTTGAGATGGACAACAGCGCTGCCGACCTCATCAAAGGCCTGGGCAAGGTGATGGTGGTTCTCAATGCAGAAGAACGGCTTCAAGACGTGCATCGAGACTGGGAGACCTGGGTCAGAATGGGGCTTGACCCCTACTCTCCCAACCAGGGGCCAATTTTTACCGATTTGCAAACCTTTGAAGCGCAAGTTTCTCCTGAAACCTGTGCCAAACTCGTGAAGATCGTCCAGGGGGATCGGTCGCTGCGTGAAATAGCCAGTCGGTTGGGGGTTCATCTACCAACGTTGACACGCTCACTCGCGCCGTTCATCCACCGGGGACTCATTTGTCTCAAGGATCTGCCCGACCTGGGTGTTGAGCCGGTAGCCCCATCTCATTCACCAGTACTGGAACAGCCGTTGGTAGCTGGGGGCGATCGCCCCGCCGACCCTATTATTGTCTGCATTGATGACAGCCCTTCAATCTGCCAGAACATGCACAGGATTCTCACCCAGGCAAAGTACCGGTGCATTTGCATTCAAGATCCGCTGGAAAGCATTCTCACCCTGATGGACATCAAGCCCCAGATGATCTTTCTAGATCTGGTGATGCCGATTGCCAACGGCTACGAAATCTGTGCCCAAATTCGTCGAATCTCGGCCCTCAAGTATATTCCTGTGGTCATCCTGACGGGCAACGACGGCATTGTTGATCGGGTGCGGGCCAAGCTGGTGGGCGCTTCCGACTTTATGTCCAAGCCTATCCAACCGACGAAAGTCTTGGCGATGGTACAGCGCTACTTGTCTCAAGCATCTGCGTCTCAAGCACCTGCGCCTCAAGCATCTGCGCCTCAAGCACCTGCACCCCAAACACCTGTATCCCAAACACCTGTATCCCAAACATCGTCATCTCAAGCATCTCCCTCTCTACCATCCAGCCCCACGGCTCCCCCCCTTCAGCCTCAGCAGAGGCCTGCTCCTCCTTTATTTGATAATCCCTTTGTTTCCCTTACTTGATGAGAGATATGAGCACTATTTTGCTAGTTGAAGATAGCCTGACCGAGGCAAGCATTATGTCGCGCTGCCTTCAAGAAGCTGGCCTGCGCGTGGTGACAGTTAACAGCGGCGAAGATGCCGAGGCCCAGTTGGCCCGTGGCGTGCCTGACTTGATTTTGCTGGACGTGATTCTGCCGGGGCAAAGTGGCTTTGAACTGTGCCGAAGCCTGAAATCCAACCCCCGCACTGGTCGCATTCCCGTGGTGCTGTGCTCAACAAAGGGCACCGAGGTCGACCAGATCTGGGGTGAGATGCTGGGAGCCGATGCCTATTTGCCCAAGCCCGTGGATCGGCAGACCCTGATGCAAACTATTGAAAAGTTTATTTCGCTGAAACCTCGCGGCTAAAGGGAGTGGATGATACCAATGCCGTCCCTTGAAGAGAAGTCAATTATTGCGCTCGCCCGCCAGGGAAATGCCGAGGCGATCGCCCTGATGCTGAATTATTACTTCAATAACTACCAGATCCACACCACGGTAAGCTGGATGGGAGATGACCTGAGTATTCTGCTGCAGGGGCCACAGGCACCAAACCGAGCTAAGGTTGTCGCGCCAATTCAGTACGTCCTCAAAAAGTTAAATCTGGCGAACCTGAACCAAATTTGTATTTACGGCCAGCAGCGAGGGCAGGCCCAGTTTGTCTGGCAGGAAACTATCCCCTACCGAGCGGGCACATCCCTGGCGATCGCCCCACCGGCCCTGAACACCTGGCTCAACCAGGGCCTCGAAACCCCTGTGGGATCTCCAGTCTCGAATGTGTCCCAAGTTGCTGAGAGCGAACAGCGGCTGCTCAGGTTTGACCTGGGAAATCAGCAAGTTGCCCTGATTCCCCTCAACCAAATTCAAGAGGTGGTGCAGGTTACCCCCCTTGATATTCTGCCTGTTCCCCAAATGCCTGGCTGTGTGATTGGTGTTTGCAACCATCGGGGCCGGGTCTTATGGCTGGTTGATTGCAATCAGCAACTGGGCTTGCCGTCCGCCCTACTGGAGCAAAGGCCAGACGCCCTGACCGTTGTCGTGGTGCAGCAGGAGACCAGCCGTTTAGGGTTGGTCATCTCCCGCGTGATTGGCATTGAGACCTACAGTGAAGACCAAATTTTACCCCCGGATGGGGAGCGGTTCTCCCCCCGATTGCAGCCTTTCCTGGGAGGCTGTCTGGCCCATTCGACCAGCCCCATTTTAAGTGTGGCGGCGCTGGTGCAAGACCGGCAGCTCCAGGTGCATTAGACGCCGCTGTCCAGGTGAACCAGGCTGTTCCGCTATTCCCGTGACGGTCCCATGTCCAACTCAGTAGAACTTTTCAGCGATTGAGGAAACTATGACCCGCTTTCAACCTCCCAGCCAATTTGCTAATCAAAAGACCCAACAGGACTTATTTCAAGAATTCGAAGGTAGCTGGGAAAATCCCAGTCCGTTAGCGCCCGCCTCTTTCAAGCCCCAGGGAAACGGCAATGGGGAATACCCCGCTGCGCCTAGCTCGGATGTGTTAGAGCAGGAACTTGAACAAATTACCGCAGCGGCGATCGCCCTCGAAGAAGGTCTAAATAAGGGAGATGCCGCCCAATTGGCCGATCTACAGCAAAGCGTCGAGCAAATTTTGAAAAGCTGTCAGGGGCTGTCGGAGCGCATCGTGCTGCCAGCGGCCCAGGATGACCAGCTTGCGGTGCAGTGGCTCCACCAACAGCGCGATCGCATTACCGCCCAAATTCGCCAGAGCCAGGGGATGGAGGCGGTGTTTCAAGTGGTGACCAGTACCCTGCAGCAAGTTCTCAGCGCGGATCGGGTGCTGATCTACCGGTTTGACGACGACCACACAGGCTGTGTAGAGGCAGAAGCGCTGGTAATGGGCTGGACGCCTGCTTTAGAGGAAACGCTGCCTGCCCTAACCTTTGGTCTGAGCACGCGGCAGCAGTATTTGCATCAAACCATCGTGGCGATCGCCGACGTCAACCAGGTCAGTCTCCTACCCCACCAGGGACAGCTGATCGAACGGTTTCAAATTCAATCCAGCTTGAGCCACGCTATTTTAGTCGGCGAGCAGGTTTGGGGGTTGTTAGTGGTGCAGCAGTGTCGGCAACCTCGCAATTGGCAGCCCGTTGAGCTGGATCTGCTCCTGCAAATTGCCCGAGAGGTCGCGGCCATTCTCCAAATCAACGATGCCCAAACTAAAGCCCAGCGCGCGGAACAGTGGGGTGAGAGCAGTCTAAAACTTACCCACCGGGTCACCAGCCGGATCATCAGTCGAATCTTGGAAATGACGCGAGAAGCCATCAGCATGGATCGTGTCCTAGAATTTACCTGTCGCGAACTGCGTCAGCAGTTAAAAGCCGATCGGGTTGGGGTATATCAATTTAATGCTGACTGGAGCGGTCTGTTTGTTTATGAGGATAAAGGTAGCCAGTGGATGCCCGTGGTTGGCAACAAAGACTTGCTGGCTGTCCGCGACACCCATTTGCAGGAAACGGAGGGTGGCCGCTACCGCAACAATGAAAGCTTTCGCGTAGACGACATTTATGCCGTGGGCCACACCGATTGCCATATCCAAATTCTTGAAGAATTTCAGGCCAGGGCTTACATGCTGGCTCCCATTTTCTATGGGCAGCAGCTTTGGGGATTGCTGTGTGTCTACCAGCATAGGGGGCCACGGCAATGGGAAGATCGGGAGGAAGCTCTCTGTGTAGAAGTTGCGGCTCAAGTCGGTCTGGCGGTGCAGGCGTCTGACGCTGTTCGTAACTTGCGCCTGAAAATCGCGCGGGAAAGTTTTGTGAGCCGAACCATTGCCCGTGTTCGGCAAGGGATAGATTTGCCCGTCCTAACTCAAATGATTTGTGACGACCTGCGCCAGCTCCTGGGGTGCGATCGCGTTGCGGTCTATCGCTTTAATTCTGACTGGACAGGAAAGTTCATTGCCGAATCGGTCACGTCTCCCTGGGCTTCCTTGATGGATCTGCAAAACCGTAACGCCGATGGCATTAAACGGGTAATAGAAAATATTTCCAAGTGTAAAATTCGCAGCTTTGCTCTCAAAGACCAGGGACTTCCTGAGGCCGACACCTATATCCAGCAAACCCAGGGGAAAAAGCTGACGGAAGAAAGTAATTTTTACTGCTCAACCCCCGACATCTATGGTGAAGGCTTTTCCTCCTGTTACATCGAAGTTATGGAGATGTATCAGGTAAAAGCTTACATAATTGGTGTCATCTACCACTCATCGGGCCTGCCCTGGGGGATGCTGGCAGCTTATCAATGCTCCGCCCCCCGTCAGTGGGACGATTCAGAAATTGACCTGCTGGTGCAAATTAGTAATCAGCTATCCATTGCGGTAAAGCAGTTTCTAGGCTCACGCGACTTGTTACTGGCGCTGGAGCGGGAAAAGGCGATTAACAAGGTTGTCGATCGTCTCCGCCTAAAAACCGATGCCATTGATATTGCTCAGTATATCTGTCAGGAACTACGGCAAGCCGTTCAGTGCGATCGCGCCGCTGTCTACCGTTTCAACCCCGACTGGACAGGGGAATACATTGCCGAATCTGTTGCCAGTGGCTGGGTGTCGGTGATGGATATCCAGAGCCGTAGCCCGCTGGTGATGGACAACATCAATAGTTGCAGTGCGCGGGATCTCGCTAGCCGCAATAGCCCCATGAGGGCTGATACCCACATTCAGCAAACTCAAGGGCGCACTTTCCGCGATCCAAGTTCCCTCTACCGCCAAACTGCTAACATCTATGCCGAGAATTTCTCACGCTGCTACGTTGAGGCCCTGGAAGCGTATGAAGTCAAAGCCTATGTGATTGGTATTGTCTACGACAAAGACGACGAACCCTGGGGTTTGTTGGCAATCTACCAGTGTTCCGCGCCCCGCGAGTGGACGACTTCCGAAATCGATATCGTCTTGCAGTTCAGTAACCAGATGTCTGTTGCGGTACAGCAGGCTAAATACATCAGCCAGCTTGAGGAAACCTCCCGTCAGCTTACGGAAACCGCCGACCGGGAAAAGCGGGAGCGGGAAGAGCTGCAGCAGCAAATCATTCAAATTCTCACCTCGGTGCGTCCGGCCCTGGATGGCGACCTGACAGTGCGGGCACCGGTGACCGAAAACCTGGTGGGTACGGTGGCCGATGCCTACAACAATACCATCCAATCCCTGCGGCAACTGGTGGCCCAGGTGAAAACGGCAGCTACCCAGGTGGATCAAACCTCCGAAAGTAGCCAGATGGCGATCGCCCAAATGGCCGAGCAAACCCAGCGCGAGCTAACGGAAATCAACCAGGCTCTCAATCAGATTCAGGCAATGGTGAGCGGGGCCAAGTCCGTGGCCAGTAGTGCAGACCAGGTCAATACTGCAGTGCAGCAAGCCAACCAGATTGTGCAGAATGGTGACCAGGCGATGAACCGCACCGTTGAAGGCATCACCGCCATCCGCGAAACCGTTGCCGAAACTACGCAAAAGATCAAGCGCCTGAGCGAAGCCTCCCAAAAGATCTCCAGGGTGGTCAACCTGATTCAAAACTTCACCACCCAGACCAACCTGCTGGCGCTCAATGCCGCCATCGAGGCCACCCGGGCTGGGGAGTATGGCCGGGGCTTTGCAGTGGTGGCCGATGAAGTACGGCTCCTCTCCCAGCAGTCGGCAGAAGCAACGGCTGAAATTGAACGGCTGGTGGCAGAAATTCAGTCGGAGACCAGCGCCGTCTCCGCTGTGATGGACGTGGGCATCGAGCAAGTGGTCAAAGGCACCAGCCTGGTCACCGAAACCCGGCAAACCTTGAACGACATCATGACCTCAACCGCCCAGATCAGCGAACTGATTCACACCATCACCCGTGCCTCCCATACCCAAAACCAGCAGTCTGAGACGGTGATTCAAATCATGAATCGGCTGGCAAACACGGCGCTGCAAACCTCCGACCAGTCCGCTGAAATTACCCGCTCCTTCCAAAAGCTGCTCAGCACTTCTGAGGAGCTGCAGTCGAGCGTGGGACGCTTCAAAGTGGACTAAGAACCGAGCCGTTAACTCCGTATTCTTCTTGCCATCCAGGAACCATCGCTATGATGCTTGATTCCAGCAACGCTGACGAGAGCTATGCTTTCTTTCTCACCGAAGCCCAGGATCTGCTGACCACCATCGAGCAAGACCTGTTTAACCTCAAGGAGGAGTGCACCCCCGCCAAGCTCCATAGCCTGATGCGGGCTGCCCACACTTTGAAGGGTGCTGCCGCCAGTGTGGAGCGGGAGGCCATCAAAAAGGTGGCCCATGTTCTGGAGGACGTGTTCAACGCCCTTTACAGCCCCAATGCCCGCATTGATGAAACCGTGGAGGCCCTTCTGTTTGAAGGCTATGAGTGCCTGCGGCTGCTGTTTCATGCCGAATTCACGGGGGGGACGGTGGATGAATCGGCCATCCTCAACCGGGCCGCGACGGTGATTGCCCGGCTGCAAGAGCTGCTGGGCGACTGTTTTAATAGTGAACCTGCCCTGCCCACTTCGGCTGAACTGGGCTTTGACCTGGTGGAGTCGATGTTTAAGTCGGGGGTGGCGGCGCGCCTTGACCGGTTGCGGCAGGTGCTGGCCCAGGGCCATGCCAGGCTGGTGGGGCAGGAACTGCAAACCCAGGCGGAGGTGCTGCTGGGGTTGGCGGAGTCTTTGAACTTGCCAGGGTTTGGGGCGATCGCCCAGACGACCATCCGGGCCATCAAAGCCCATCCCAAGCAGATTTTGCAAATTGCCACTGTGGCTCTGGCGGATTGGGAGCAGGGGCAGGCGGCGGTGCTGGGGGGCGATCGCACCCAGGGCGGCTCCCCTTCTGCGACCCTTTGTCAACTGGCCCAATCGGGCAGCCTTTGCGAGGCAACAGAGGCGGACGCTGCCGTCCAAATTCCCACTCAGGAGGGCACTGAGTGGTCAGACGACTCGCTGGAGGGAACAGACCTGGATTCTTTGGATTTGGATTCTTTGGATTTAGATTCCTTGGATTTGGATTCTTTGAATCTAGATGCCATTGATTCGGATTCTTTGGATTTAGATTCTTTGGATTCGGATTCTTTGGATTCTTTGGATTCGGATTCTTTGGATCTGGATGCCATCGACCTGGACTTGCCAGACTTGGGGGTGACTGCCCCTGACGCCCCCCCAGAAGCGGATTTCGTCCCTCCTGCCACGTCCCTCTCGCCGCTGCCCCCACCATTCAAGGAAGCGACAGCCCCCCAAACCGTCCCTACCCACCACCGTCCCAGGCCCTCGCGCTCCCAAAGCGTGCGCATCTCGGTGGAGAAACTCCATCGCCTTGACCATGCCGCTGGCGAATTGCTCACCCACCAGACCCAGCAGCACCGCGAAGCCGACCAACTGCGGCTGACAACCCAAACCCTGCTCAACCGCCTCCAGGCCCACCTGGCCACCCTCCAGGAACTGCAGAGCTGGTCGGGGCAGGTGCGTCACCGCCCTGTCGCAAGTCCCAGGATGGCCCCCATCCGCCCCGCCCTGTTTCCTGCTAAACCACCAGGAAGTAATGGAGCTTTGCGGTCAAAGGTGGTGGCCCTTTCCCCAGAAGCAAGCTTTGCTAACGCCCCGACCCAGGTGTTTGATGCCCTTGAGCTGGACGAGTACAGTGAAGTTCAAGTCCTCAGCCAGCGGGCACTTGACGAAGCCATCAGTCTGGAAGCCCTGGTGGAAGCCCTCTCGCAAACCCTGAAACAGTCGAAGCATAACCTGCAAACCCAGCGACAGGTGCTCAAAGACGTGCAGGATGACATCACCAGCGCCCGCATGCAGTCTTTGGGAGACTTGCTCCAGCGGTTCCACCGCACCCTGCAGCAACTGGTCGTAACCTACGGCAAGCAGGTGACCCTGGATATCCAGGGCAGCGATGTGCTGGTGGACCGGGTCATTGTCGAAAAGCTCTATGACCCCATTTTGCACCTGATTCGCAATGCCTTTGACCACGGGATTGAACCGCCCGAGGTGCGGCGATCGCTCGGCAAACCCGAGGTGGGTTGTATTCAAATTCGCGCCTTCAACCGGGGCTGCTACACGGTGGTGGAAGTTGAAGATGATGGTGCCGGAATTGACCCTCAAACCATCGTTCAGCGGGCGTTGCAGTTGGGTTTCGTCACCCCTGAGCAAGTCCCCCATCTGGGCCAGGCCGATATCTTTGCTCTTCTGTTTCAGGCAGGCTTTTCCACGACTTCCAGCCTCAGCGACCTGTCGGGGCGGGGCGTTGGCCTGGATGTGGTGCGCTCTCAAATGGCTGACCTGCAGGGAGACGTCTCCCTTCAATCCACTCGCCATCGGGGAACCACCTTTGCCCTGCGGGTGCCCCTTTCTTTGAGCATCCAGCCTTTGCTCCTGTTGGAAGCGGGTGGCCAGGTGTATGCCCTGCCTGCCGATACCGTGGAGCGGGTGGTCATCCCCCAGGCCCACCAACTGCAGGTAGATATGGAGCAAACGGTGACGCTACAGCTCCCCCCCTCCCCAGGTGGGCAGGATGGTCTGGTGCGGGTGTATTCCCTGGCCCAGCACTTGACCTACTCCCCCGTCAGTCGTGCGGTAGCCAGCCGGGCCGCCCTCCAGGCCCCTGACGAAGGGCTGGCAGTGGCTGCCAGTGTTCAACTCACGCCGGTTGCCGCCGGGGGGCAAGCTTTACCCGCCACCGACAAGCTGACGCCCATCATTCTTTTGCACCTGCCATCGGGGCGGCGGGGCCTTCAGGCCGAGCGCATTTTGGGAGAGCAGGAACTGGTCATCCGTCCGCTGGATCCGACCCTCTCACCCCCCGCCTACCTCCATGGCTGCTGTGTTCTGGGCAACCAGTTGGCCCTGGTGATCGACCCCGTCGCCTTTGTCGCGGGGGTGGCCACTGCGCCAGCGGGGCCGGTTTCAACCACCATTCATCCGCCGACCCTGCCCCCAGCGACCCTGGCTCCTGAGCGTGGCAGTTTAACCGGATTGGGGCGCTCGTCCTCGCTGTTGCCAGGCTCAACGACCACATCCATCCCCCTGGTGCTGGTGGTGGATGATTCTGCCACCGTCCGCCATAGTCTGAGCACCATCCTGCGCCAGGGCGGCTACCAGGTGCTGCAGGCCAGCGATGGGGTCGAAGCGCTCAGCTATTTGCACCAGCATCCCCAGGTGAATGCCATCATTTGCGACATCGAGATGCCCCAGATGAATGGCTTCCAGTTCCTCAA
>JAYKGU010000068.1:0-5518 GCA_035285585.1 Synechococcales cyanobacterium | reverse complement strand
ACAACTCAAACTGGACAGGGAGCGGGCATCAGACCTCGCTTGAGGCAATCCGTGCTGAACTGTCTACCCATCAGGAGGCTGGCTAGTCCAGTCAGACTGGGAATCCCCGTGCCTTCAGGCCGGGGAGAATGTCAACTGAGGGACTGATTCAGTGAATGATAAGGAGAAACTGTAAAGAGTCTAAAGAAACCCTATCCTCAGGTAGATTGCTGTCACTCTGGAATTTGATGCCGAACATGGATTGGGATGTCTTAACTTGAATTGCGTCGAGTTAAGTTTTTCTGAAGAACGCCGCCAATCTGGTGAAGACAGTGTTTGCCTTCTTGTCAGGAAGGCTGTTGCTGAATCAAGTGGTGAGCGTTCAGACCCATCCTGCAATACGTTTCGAGTACTCAGCATTATCGCTAAAAGGGAATCATGACCAACGTACTTTCTCCTGCCGACCAACTCAGCAGACGCCTTCCCCAGCCACTCAAGCGGCTCGCTGATCTGGCCTACAACTATTGGTGGAGCTGGACGGCGAGCAAAGCGTCTCTGTTTCGCGTGATCGACCCCACTATCTGGGAGCAGTGTGGACATAATCCTGTCACCCTCCTGCAGCGCGTGACCTATGACCAACTCACCCAGGTGGCTGAGGATCCTTACTATCTGCAGCGGCTCAATGAGCTTGTCGCCCAGTTCGATCGCTACATGACTGAGCAAAACACCTGGTCCCATCGCGTCGCCCCCCAAATCTCCAACAACCATCCCATTGCCTATTTCTGTGCCGAGTTTGGTGTTCACGAGTCTCTACCCATCTACTCCGGAGGTCTGGGCCTCCTGGCAGGAGACCATCTTAAGTCGGCTTCGGATTTGGGCATTCCCCTGATTGGCGTGGGGCTGCTGTATCGCCAGGGCTATTTCCGTCAACGTCTGAGCCGCAATGGCTGGCAAGAAGACTATTACGTTGATAACCCCTTTGAGCGCATGCCCCTGGAGCTGATGCTGGATGACCAGGGCCAGGTGATTACCATCGCTCTCGAAATTCGCCAGCGCCTGGTTAAAGCTCAAATCTGGAAGGTACGGGTGGGGCGGGTGAATTTGTACCTCCTGGATACCGATCGCGACGATAACGACCCCATCGACCGCTGGCTCACGGGTCACCTGTACGGTGGTAATCGCGAAACCCGCATCGCTCAGGAATACCTGCTAGGTATCGGGGGCGTGAAGGCGTTACAGGCCCTGAAAATTGAGCCTTCGGTTTATCACCTCAATGAGGGCCACGCGGCTTTTTGCCTGCTGGAAGTGGCTCGTCTAGAAATCGAGCGCACTGGGAAGTCCTTTTATGATGTGGAGGCTTTTGTGCGCGATCGCGCGGTCTTCACCACCCACACCCCCGTACCCGCCGGGCATGACATGTTCTCCCCCGACATGATGGATTCCTTCTTTGCCGATTACTGGCCCCAGTTGGGTCTGTCGCGGGAACAATTCCTGGCTCTCGGTGCCCGCCGCCTGGGAGATCCGTGGGAACCGTTTGGCATGACGGTACTGGCCCTGCGGCTTACCCGTGCGGCAAACGGCGTCAGCGCCCTCCATGGGGAAGTGTCGCGCAAGATGTGGTCGGTGCTCTACCCCAACCGGGCTGAGCAGGATGTCCCCATCGCCCATATCACTAATGGCGTCCATGCCCGCAGCTGGACGGCTCCCCTGATGGGAAATCTCTACGCCAAATACTTCGGGGAAGACTGGTCCACCCATGTGGTTGACCCAACAATGTGGACACAGGTAGACACCATCCCAGACGCCGAGCTGTGGACCTGTCATCAAATTCTCAAAGAGCGCCTCATTGCCCATACGCGTCTGAAAGTGATGCAGGCCCGACAAGCCAGAGGTGAGTCAGCCGAACATATTCACCAGGTTGAGCGGTTACTCGACCCGACGGTGCTAACCATCGGCTTTGCCCGTCGATTTAGCGCCTACAAGCGGGGTGCCCTGATCATGAAAGACCCAGAGCGGGCTATCAAAATCCTGGGCAATCCCGATCGCCCCGTCCAGATCGTTTTTGCTGGGAAAGCGCACCCCGCCGATGAAGAGGGTAAGCGCATTATTCAACGCCTAATGGAATGGTGCCAGCACCCGGCCATTTGCGATCGCGTCGCCTTCATTGAAGATTACGACATCTTCACTGCCCAAAAGCTGGTGCAGGGGGTTGACGTGTGGCTTAACAATCCACGACGCCCACTGGAGGCTTCGGGGACTAGCGGTCAGAAGGTTTGCTTTAATGGCGGCATCAACTTTAGCGTCCTGGATGGCTGGTGGTGCGAGGGTTATCAGGTCGATGGGCAGGGCCAGGGTATCAACGGCTGGGCCATTGGTGAAGATGCCCACACCAGCAACCAGGAGCTGCAAGACCGGATTGATGTCGAGTCCCTCTACCGCACCCTGGAGGAAGAGATCGTTCCCCTCTATTACAATCGCGACGAGAGCGGTATCTCCCATGGCTGGGTGCAAAAGATGAAGGCCTCCATCCGCACCAATGCCCCCGCTTTCAACACCGATCGCATGTTGGCCGACTATGTAGCAAAAATGTACGCCCCTGGTGTCAGCATTGAGCAGGAACCCATCCTGGCCAGTGTCGCGATCTAAAAATGGCTTCTGGCATACTCCCCCGTTTTCAAGCGGGGGAGTACGGCATACGGGCTTGACGTTTCGGCTGAACGAGCCATGCCAACGCCAAGCAGCAGCCAATGATGATTACAACAGGTGAAACCATGGGAACCCTCAAAACCAGCGCTTTGAGCCTCTGGCCCTGAGCAGAGATATCCTCAATGGTTCCCTAGTTCGAAGCCTCGAGAACTCCAAAATGCAGTTAGCACGGGGCGAAATGCTCCGTGCTAACTACCAATTCGTGTGCCCTTAACTATACCCCCAGGGGAATTCGAATCCCCGTCGCCTCCGTGAAAGGGAGGTGTCCTAGGCCTCTAGACGATGGGGGCACGCTCGTTTCACTTTTATTAAGGTAGCGAACTACTGGGTATTCTGTCAACACCTTTTTCAGGCGAGATTGCTGGAGTTCCGCAAGCGAATGATTTGCCGCCGCATCTGCGCAGGCGCTTGGGTCTCAGGAATTTCCTGGGCGTCCACCTGCACACAGGTGGGTTCCAAATACTCATCTGCACCGCAGGCAAACGCGTCTAGCAGCATCTCTAGGAGCTTCTCGCGATCGCCCATGACGCCCTTTTCTTCAATGAGCCTGAATTTCAGGTGAATCTCACAGTCGTATACCCCGAACTCAGGCTTAATCGGTTGACCACTTAGCGGATTTGATTTCATAACCATTAATTAAGTAGTGCTGCTCGCACGCTAGGAATTACAGCAGACTTCAACGTGAAGGGGGCGGTAATGAACGCACTTTGCAGAACAGTGATGCAGACATCTGGGAAACTTCAAAATGGGGAACTATCCAGAAATCGGCCTATTCCTTATGTCTTTAGCATCCCCAAATCTGGAAAGAATCCACCATCCTCAAGCAAGCTCAAGATGACATTCCTGCAAAATCGTCACATGCGTCGTAGGAGGCGAGTACACCCAATCAACAAAAATCTGGGAATGAGCATTTGCAGAATCGTTCAGACAGGGAGATAGATTGACCCTCATATTCTCCATTTTCTATTTCTTGTTGGAGAAAGTCTGTAAAGCCTCTGTAAGGATTGTCAGATCGTGTATAAGGATTTTGTTGAATGCAGACGGAGGATTTCAGCAATTTTACGGGTAATAATTGAATGGTTTCAATCTGTTAAATAATCACTCCGTAAAATCCTGCTTAAAGCTGTCTATTAGTCAAGTTCTCCCTCGCTGCCCTCAACTTCTCTCAGATATAAAATCAATTTCAAAGAGGATAATGTGCTTATTAATAGGAACACGCTGTGCAAAAGCTAAGCAACTCAATAAAGTCCACGAGGGTAAAAAATCAAGGTCTTTCATTTCTATATTTTCCAACATTAAAAACCCTGATTTTTTAGAAGCTGGCGAAGTATAAAAGTTTACAACAGCTTTGCTGCGAGAATGGGGCGATCGCATTTTTTACTTCAGGCAATACAAGCTACGGACGCAGGCTTTAAGGTTCACCAACCTACCCAAAAACTTTTAAAATTTCCCTCGCTTTAATTCAAATTAGTCTGACTGGCATCCATTTCGATCTCCACCTCAGTGGAAATGACCTCACGGTCAACCGCTCTACGTGCTGGGGAAATAAATTAAGTGGTCAGGCAAAATTACTCAGGCAATCAGTGCTTGGGCAGAAGCCTCATGCTGAGGTCAAGCCACGTTGAGCGGGTGATGGGGGCACTGCTGGAAACATAGTCAACACCAGTCTCGGCAATGGCCCGAATCGTTGTCAAAGTAATATTGCCAGAAGCCTCAATCTTAATGCGATCGCTTTGCTGGCGAACGTATTTTACGGCTTCAGCCATTTGGTCAAGTGACATATTGTCCAACATGATGATGTCGGCTCCATGCTCAACTGCCTCCTGCACCTGGGCGAGCGTCTCCGTCTCAACCTCGATCGTGAGAGGATAGGGAATTTGCCCGCGAATGTGGGCGATCGCCTCCCGAATACCCCCCGCCGCCAGGATGTGATTATCCTTAATCATCACCCCATCATCCAATCCCATCCGATGATTCGTAGCTCCCCCTACCCGCGTCGCATACTTTTCTAGAATGCGTAAGCCTGGTGTTGTTTTGCGGGTATCGACGAGTTGAGTGGGCAGGTCAGCTATTTTTTCTACATATTGACGGGTCAGGGCCGCAATGCCACTCAACCGCATCGCCAAGTTGAGGGCAACCCGCTCCCCAGTTAGTAGGGACTCCAATGGCCCCTCTACCTCTGCAATCACGGTGCCACGTTCACACTGCTGCCCCTCCTGTACACAGGAGAGAAATCGGGCTTCCGCACTGACCAGACTGAATACCCTGGCAGCAATGGGCAAACCCGCGATGACTCCTGTCTCTTTAGCAATCCACTGCGCTCCATAGGGCGACTGGCACAAGGTCAAGAGTCCCTGGGTAGTGCGATCGCCCCGACCCATATCCTCTAACAGCCACTCCCGCAGGAGTGGGTCAATCAGCAAAAACGGCGGCAACCCCGCTTCTAAATTCACCATGAACTCCGCCCGTCAACTCTGCCAACATCAACATCCTAGTCCACCCCCTTGGTTGGAAGATAAACGGAAATGAACTAATTTCTCTCGCCAGCAGTTTCCTGATTGGAACGATTGGTTCTGAAATCATGAGTAGAGGATGGCCTCTAGCGGGTCAGGGCGATCGCCAAACCCCTTAGCCAAAAAGGGATTCAAGAGATTCTCAAAAAAAGTCGCCAAAACAGTTGACATCCATTTTGAGAATTCGCTATATTGTCAAAGCGGTCGAAGGGAAGCGAAACGCGAGTGAGCGACCCGGAGGCGGTAGAACCTAGACAAGAGAATAGTTTGGAAGCCAGAATAACCATTCGGGACTCGTCAAAGAGAATGGCTGATTAGGT
>JAYKGU010000067.1:0-12977 GCA_035285585.1 Synechococcales cyanobacterium | reverse complement strand
CATCAAGGGCGACTTTAGCTTTAAATTGAGGACTGTACTGTTTGCGTTTGTTGCTCATGAATAACTCTTACCATCTTTTGAGTGATTCAGAGCTTAGCCCCCTGTCCAGTTTTTGGGGTCCATTTCACCCAAAGCCCAAAATATCTGCTTTGTTATCTCCATTAAAGTCTCCCATGAAGCGAGGGTAATCGTTGTTAGAAACCCATCCATTGTCACGGAGGGTAAAGTTGTCGGTGATCAAATTAGTCCACCGGCTGAAGCCTCTAAAGCTTCCGCCGCTACCCAATGCGATCGCAGCTTTGACCTCATTCTGATCAAAAACGATGAGATCATCTCTGCCGTCACCATTAACATCTGCCAGGTGCATGGGCGTTTGGTCGAGATTAGGCCATTGACCGTGTCCTCTCCGATTATGGCGAATGTCCGGCGCGAAGGTGCCATCTCCAACGGCGAGGCCAACGAAAACCTGGTCACCTCTAATCCCGACAATATCATCCCGACCATCGCCATTGACATCGCCCAGCATCCGTGGCGTTGCAGCAGCGGTGCGACCGGTTTGACTTGTCCATCCCTCATCATAGGCAAACTGATCGCGATCGCGTAGGGCGAGATTGGCCTGACCAAAGGTTCCGTTCGCTTGTCCCAATGAGGCATAAACATTATTGACCCCAAACCCGACAATATCATCCCGACCATCGCCGTTGATATCGCCAACCAAGCGGGGATACTGTTCTTGACTAACCCAACCGTTACTCAGCAGAGTGTAATTGGACTGATGAGCAATTTGGGGCCTACCAAAGGTTCCATTTCCTCGGGAGAGGGCCGTCCAAACGTGCTTATCCCCAAAGCCAATAATGTCATCTCTGCCATCCCCATTAACATCTCCCAAGAATCGGGGAAAGCGATTTTGGTCTTCCCAGCCAAAGGGTGCAACAGTAAAGTTGTTCACCAAAGCGGTTTGGTACCTGTGAAACGTTCCATTACCGGTACCTAAGACTGAGTAAACTGCGCTGTGTCCGAACCCGACAATGTCGTCAATTCCGTCGCCATTAATATCACCGACTGCGCGAGGGTAGCGATCCTGGGTCGTCCACCCTCCATTGAATTTCGCGAACCCATTCCAGGCAACCCTAGCGGCTTGATAGGGTAAGACACCCCGTGCAGGTTCGAGTTGAGCTGTAAAGAGAAATGATGACATCGATTCTCTCCTTATTCTTTGGTAAGTAACAGGTCTTGAGTGAATAAAGGTTCATTCGCGAAGCAGAAACGCTGTACGTGGCTTCATCAGGTTAGAGAAAAACCGTGAAGTCTGGCACAGGTAATCTGTATTGATAGACAACAACGCTGCAAAAGCGGAAAGTTGCCCTAACGGAGATAACTCGAAAAAAGCGGGAAGAAAATCTGCAAGGAGGAGCGTTTTTTAACAAAGCGTTACATTTTGGGTGCGGCGATGTAACGAGGGGAACACCCCACGATGAAATACCTACTGCCAACATGCCGAGCCTGTGACCGTTGGAGGTCGCTCTGCCACCAGCAGGATGGTTCCATCAGAATCTTCAATCCAGCCGCGTGCTTCCACCACTTCAGAAGCTGATCCTTCCTCTCCAGCCGACCAGCTAGAAGGAGCCTGCAAATCAGCAACGGCGTCGCTGCTGTCCAACAGTCCAGTGGGTGCAGGGGCGATGCCACCGCGCCCAACATCAACAAATTCTCCCTGGGGATTTTGAGCGAGCTGCCCTGGTGTGGCACAGCCCTGAGCGACCAGTTGAGAAGCGTCCACCAGGGAAGACGGTAGCTCAGCGACGCCCTCGGTAGGATCGACATCAGGTATATCGAGTTCGACAACGCCACTGACGCCAAACGCCGAGCTGGCAGTAATATCGCTCAATTCCGTGAGTTCATTCCGGGGTTCAAGACCAAAAATGCCCAGGGCAGTGATGCTCACATTGCCGCCCCGTCCTTCAAACGCGTTAGCTGTAATGTCGCTGTTTTCTTCAGCAGCCGCAACGACAAAGCCATTTGGGATATTAACCGTAATGTTGCCGCCATCGCCTCCAGCCTCGGCGTTGCCCGCCGTTGTGGAAATCTGGCTGCCGCGCCGCAACAGTAGCTCATCCTGCAACTGCAGCTGAATGCTGCCGCCCGCATTACTCTCGGTCTCGGCCAGGACAGTTGAACGATTGTTGAGGCTCAGGGAATCTGAGACGAGGCGAATGCGCCCTCCTCGGCCTGTACCTTGACTATCAACAGCAATGCTGGCCCCGTTCCGCAGTCTGATCACCCTGGAGTCAACAAAGATTCTGCCTCCATCGCCGCTGGATTCCTCCCCAGCATTGGCAAATAGTCCGCTGCCCTCTCCTGAAAGCCGCACCTGATCGAGTTCCGATAGGACGATGCGACCGGCATCTTCCGGCCCTTGGGTCGTGACGATGATTCGTCCCCCCGTAAGGGTCTCCAAGTTTTGGGCCGTGATGTCAATGCTACCTGCCCGTCCGCCGGTCGTGTCACTGGAAATTTCCGCGCCATCTTGAACAAGTACCGTGGGCGTGACAATTTCTAAGTCTCCGGCTGGGCCGACATCTGTCGAGCCTGTGAAAAGACCACTAAGTCTTTGTCCATCAAGGGCTCTTCCTGTTACTTGCACCGACTCCAGGGCATTGATGACAAACCGTCCGCCACTACCTGCGCCGTTGGTACCCGATGATACTCGAGACCCTCCAGATACCACAAGCCTTTGGGTGTTGATCACCAATTCTCCAGCATTGCCGCTACTTTCGGTCTGGGTGAAGATGCCGTTGGGGAATAGGGAATTGGTTCTTGTATCGGTAACCAACACAGACTCTGCTGCGTCGATCACCAGACTGCCTCCGTCACCCTCACTGAAGCTACCCGCCGAGATCTGTGCGCCATCCTGAACTAGCAGTTGATTGGTGGCAATCCTCAGAGTGCCCGCCTGACCCGTGCTGCGGGCTGTAGCGAACACGGAGCTGGCAAACCGACCGCTGGCGCTGGTGCCCGCTACACGCACTGACTCGGCGGCAGTGATGTTCAGACGGCCTCCGGCTCCCGATCCAAAGGTGCTCACGGAGATTTGCGCAGCGTCCTGAACCAGCAAATTCTCTGTCGTGATGACGATATCTCCCGCTATGCCTCTACCAAAAGCGACCGCATACAAGCCACTAGCAATGCGAGTTGCTTCATTGGCCCCGGTTAGCTGCACAGATTCGGACGCGTTAATGATTAAGCTTCCACCTAAGCCCGATCCAGAAGCAACAGAGATAATTTGTGCGGCACCTCGAATGAGCAAAGCTGGCGTTGTGATCAAGATGTCTCCCGCATCACCAGAGGCCGGTGTAGCGGTAGAAGATTCTATCAGGCTGCCCTGGCTCAAGCGGGTCGACCGGGTGGCCGTAATTGCCACACCGCCACCGTCGCTCGAACCCAAAGTATTGGCTGAAAGTGTAGAATCTCCGCTCAGCGTGACGCGATCGCCCCAAATCTCTATACCACCCCCTCTTGCACCATCAACCCGAATGGTAGCCTCATTGGTCAGCGAAACATCCGCCAGCCCTAAATTTGCGGGTAGATCAATGCCTAACGAGCCTCCAGCCCCATCAAGTTCAACGGCACCTGGTTCAGCAAGACCGATGAGGGACACTTGACCGCCTAGCGCATTTAACCCGCCGCCATTGAGCGCAATGTTCCCGCCCGCAAGGATTAAGCTTGCCCCATCAGGCACCCGTAGCCCTCTGATGAGCATCCCTGGCACATCGGCAGCGCTTGGCGCAGCAGATTGGACTTCAATCGCCCCTAAAGAAGCCGCCGTAAACAGTAGGGCAGAAGGGTCGATTGAGAGCAATGGGGACGGGGTCGGCTCAGAAGCACTGAAAAAGGTGCGATCGCCAAACTGTATGGCATCTGCCGTGCTGGCAACCAACGAGCCACCAATGTCTAGCTGCGCATTGGGGCCAAAGATAATACCGTTGGGGTTGATCAAAAATAAATTGGCAGTTCCATTGGCGCGAATGAAACCGTCAATATTAGAGACTGTGTCGCCTGTAACTCGGCTAAAGATGTGCTCAACGGTGCTGGGGTTATTGAATATCGCCTCACCGTTTGTCGGTACTGAAAACTCTGCGAAGCTGTGAAACAGATTGTTGCCGCGCAACGTGCCACCATTGATCGTGCATCGCACACATCCAGCCTCTACGCTGGAGGGGTTGGGCAGAGAGCTATCCGGAACAACTTGGGCTTGCAGCGGTGCGAAATTCCCAAAAAGCAAGGTGACCAGGCCGGGGAGTAACCCGACCAATGGCCGAGGGTAAAAGCACAGTAATTTTGTGAGCATTGGGGCAATGGCTACCTAATTACTACTCAAGGGCAACGACCGGGCCAAACAAAGGCATGTAGGCAAGATCACTCGCATCGATTTGCTGTAGGAGCGATCGCCATCTCTCCAAAATCTCCTCATCTCCCGGAGAAGCTTGCAGTTGCTCAGCGACCCTTGCCAGGGCATCGTGCCAGATGGCTGGACTGCCGCTCTGGATTTGGCGATCGCGCTCTGGCGTCGGGACAACCCGCTGAATTACCCCGTTGACGGTCAAATCTGGCTGCTGCGGCATGCCGTCTTGACAGTACACATGAAAGTACCAGCGGTAATGTTGCCCTGCTTCTAGAGCGTAGTCTGGATTTGGAGGCAGCGATACGCTGAGAATGCCGGGTTCCTCCGGTAGGGAAAGGACGGCTTTATAATGGCGCTCCCTCTCTCCCGGCCAGCGCAGTATCGAAAACTCAACGCGCTCGACCACCTCTTTGCCAAAGGGCACATAGAAAAAGAAAGTGGGATAATCTGACGCGGTCAAGACCGGACTTTCAACAGGCACGAGCGCCCGCAGGCTGAGGTTTTGAGGCGAACACATAGCCGAAGTTTCCGGATTCAGCCCCCCACCGGGGCGGGTTTGATTGGGGGGCGGATTAGTGGGTGGGTCAGGGGGGCGTTGACGGGTCGGCTGGGCGATGGGCTGATCCTGTGCTGCGGAGGGGAGGAGGTGAGATGTCCCAACAGCAAGGGCCACTAAGGTAAGCAATGCCCACCCTGCATACTTACTAGAACTAGCATACTTGCTGAGACTGAAGTAGGTTGGTTTCATGGGGGCTATAGTGAACTGCTAAATCGTCTCAAGGCGCGAGCTTATTATCGCACGATCACCACAAGCGCCCCCACCAGAATTACGGACAGCAGGGCCGGGAACAGGGGCAACCATCCTCCGTGGACGATTGTCAGAAGGGAAATTTCATAGATTGCGAGCAGCACCAAGGCGATCGCCCCACCCATGCGCCAGGGGTGCGATCGCCAGTAGTAGGCAATACCGCCCGCCAGCAGTGCCCACGCTGCCAGCCACAGCCCATCTCCCAAAGGGACGCCGCGCCATTGGGGGAGTACCCAGATGAGGGGGCGATCGTCCAAAACGGCGCTGACCATCTGGCTGGTCATGTGGGCATGGACCCAAACGCCAGCCATCGGACCATATGGCGTGTTGATCGTATCGCGGGCAACGGGGGCAGTGTAGCCAATCAGCACGATGCGATCGCGCACCATCCCGTCTTCGAGCTGCCCGTTGATGACCGTCTTCAATGAAACCCGCTGTCCCGGATAGGCCGATCGATAGTTGAGCATCACCTGATCGCTTTTCCCGTTCAGGTTTTGATAGCCGCCAAACCGCCGGGGCAAGGGATGAAACGTGACGTCCCCTAGCTGCCAGCGTCCCGCATCATTGACGTGCAGGGGCGCGATTCCCAGATCAGCCAGAAGCGTATAGGTCAGTTGAAAACTCAGGCTGTAGGGAGTCGTGCAGTTGGATGGATTGGTTGCCAGCTCAGGTTGGTAGGTGAGCAGATGGCGGCGCACGGTACTGGATGCATCCACGGGGAAATTGCTAAAGCCAACTTGCCCCAGGCGCTGATCTTTTGAAAACTCTGGCGGAGCAGCGTAATCTTGACCAAGGCTTTGCCCATCCAGGTCATGGAAGGCACACACCAGAAACAGATTGGTATGCTGCTGAAATTCACGGATCAAGGCGTCACGGCTTTCGCCCCGTGGCTGATAGCGGTGCATATCAAGGGCGATCGCCCGTGGTTCATGAATCTGGAGCGCCCGGATCGTCTCTACCAAGGCTTGATCGGTCAGCGGATATCCCCCCTGATCGTTCACGTCTTCCTGGGTCACCTCAACCACCAGGATGCGGCTATCAATGGCCTCAGCGGGTCGGGCACGCATCAGTTGGTCGTAGGCTGCTAGCTCAATGCCCTGGAGAAATCCCGCGAGGCGAATGATCATGACTGCCAGGGTAACAACCATACCTGTCCAGGCCACAGATGGGGGTGGCACTTTTGGAAAGGGACGATGTACGCTCCGCGACAGCAAGGGACCGTTCCGCTTTTGGAGCTTTGCGCTTCGAAGAAAGGAAACGGGGACTGCTGCACCGGGTTTCGGCTGCGCTCGGCTCGGCGCAATATCTGAACTGGATCGCAAGGTGTCCCAATCCGGCGGAGTCATCAGGGGATGTTGATAAATTACCGGCAGCCAACTTGCACAGGGATGGTGGTCTTCAAGCCCCTGGAGTCGTTCTCGGGCGTGGCGGGTTGCCAGATAAAGGGACTCCCCACTGGCAAAGGCGTCCAGAAAGTAGCGGAGGAAAGTCTGAGCGACGTGGTCGGTGACTGGCTCGCGCATCACAATCATCTGGGCGATGGCAAGGGGCTGTAGCTCACGGGCCAAACCCAGGCCATCACAGGAGTTGAAGATAGCAAGCTGGAGACCTTGATCAATTGCCTTCTGCAAACTGTGCTTCAATTCCGACAGGCTGAAACTATCGGTGGGGTTGATGTAGATTCGCCCGGTTTCCTCTTCCGTCTCGCTATGGCCCGCAAAGAACAGGATATCCCAGGGCTGCTCCCAAAGGCGATCGCTCACCTGCTGGCGACTTGGCTCCACCAGAAACTTCACCTCCGCATGGGGCAACCGCTCCAGCACCTGACGATCCGCTTCCAGGTTGATGCCCTGGGGATGCCCCAAAATCGCTAAAATTCTCACCCCTGACCTGGATAAGCCAAGGCGGGGGGTGGGGCATGTCCGCTTTGGCTGGCAATCCAATCGTGTTTCATACTCGGCTGGACTGAGGGCCAGTTCTGCCTTCGGGTAGCGCAGAAAAAAGTCCCACTCGCTCCACGGTAGCCGCTGCAGGTTGGGATCATCGGTGCGCAGCAGAAAACGGATCGGGTCTGTCCGGTTTAGCTCTTCCCGCAGACGGCGATCAATCGGTAGAAAAGATGGGGCATTGAGCCAGGTCTGAAAGCAGTCCCGCAGTTGAACTGCCGATCTGCGGCAGGTAGCAAGGCGCTGATTCAAAGAGCCTTTGTGGATAATCTTTTGACCCTTGATACGCTGAATCAGACCCAGCGACCGATAGGCATCTTGCCAGTGGGCTTGCAGTTGGCGGGCGACTTCGGGGGCAGGTGGGAGAGATCCCCTCACCTTCAGCAGGGTGCGCTCTGATTCTGCGCGAATATCCAGGACAACTAGAAATCCCGCTTGGAAATTTCCCTCAAGTTCCAGAACAACCAGCCTGTCCATACCTGACGTTTGCTCGATGGCTCCTGCTTGTGCTTGCTCTAACGATATCACCCTCGCCACTTTTCCGACGACGGATGCGGCGGGTTAGATTTGGAAGTCTTCAGTGATGCGATCGCCATTTACGCTGATGCGAACGCTGAATCTCTCACCCGGTTCACCGCTGAACTGAAACTCTAGCCCTTCGCTGTTGCCGCCTTCTGCCTGGAGGACAGCCTTTCCCTGCTCATCCAGCACCGCCAGTTGAATTGCCTTTGGCAAGTAGGATTGAAACTCCAGGGGATAGATTTCTACCGTGATGTTCAAATCCGGCTGAGCGGGGATGGGGGTCACGCCCACAATGAGCAGGAGCTTCTCATCCGCCTGTTTGCCAAGGGTTAGAAACTTGCCTCGCTTGGTTCCGTCTGAGGTGAGATGACCGCCCCGAAAGCCAGGTAGCGGCTGGCGAAATCCATAGGCCAGCGAGCTGAGGTCTGGCTGCTGCAGGAGCTGGTCGATGATGGACTCCAGGCTAAACCATTCTTCGGTAAATTGGTCGGTCAGCCACTGAGAGAGTTGGGATCTCGGTATGGGCGATCGCCCAGCCTCCTGTAATATGGCCGCTTCAGGCGTAGTCGCTAAACCCTCGCCAGGCGCTAAGCTAGCGAAGTAGTCAGGTAAGTCATTGAGCGATTGCAAAGCTATGAAAGGGACTCGTTTCGCCTCAACCCACTCCGGTTTGAGGGTTGGCACAAACCCCAATAGTTCGGCCTCGGTGAGTTCTGAATTGAGGCGCACGGCAATATATCCAATGCGATCGGTCACCGTCTGCGGGAAAATCGGGACCCCGTCCATACCAGGCAAGACAGGACAGCACTCTAGCCGCCCCAAAGGACTCACCCACAAATCCGCAGTATTGGTGAGCACCTGGAGGGCTGGATTCCAGCTCATCCCCTCCTGTAGATCTGGGTCAAAGCCCAAGCAAATCATGTAAAAATGAACCGCCTGCACACACAACGTATTCAAATAGACCTGCTTTGCCCGACCTGGGTCGGCATGGTGCGCGTAAAACCGCTGAGCGGTCTGGTGGTTTGTCTCGGTCAGGGGTATTGTGACTGGGGAAGCATCAGGTTGAAGATTCGTCATAGCTGAAAGATCAGGTCGATTGAAAGATTGCTGAGGATAGACCGGGGTGGGGGATGCTTTGATAACATGGGGTAATGGAGACATGGGTTGAGAACTTGGATAAGGGGACTAACACGCTACATCGAAAGGTAGTCTCTGAATCGGGGGGCAAACTTTAACAGACACCGATGATAGAACGAACTCAGGGTGACCACTTTGACATCCAGCTCCTGGGAAATTTCCTCCCAAGAGTATCCGGCCAAAAACCGCAGGGCGATATGCTGAAAGTGAGCGTTGGGCTTATTTACAATATGGGTGGTGCGAAAAATCCCGTCGCTGTCTTCTCGGATACATCGCACCACTTCCTCTGAGAGGGAAGGCGATCGCCCCGATAGCTGGTCGGGAGGATGCTGCTTTTCCAGCGTGTCCAGGGTGATGCGCCTGACCTGCGATCGCTCCAGCCCCCTGGGCAAGGTCGGCATTTGATCGCGGCTGGCTTCGACAAAAAAGCGTTTCTGCATCAAAAAGTTAGCCCATTGCAGTACCTCCCGTTCGGGATCGTAGCGGTCAATGTTTTCGCACAAATAAAGCAGGAGCCGCTGCTGGGCTTCCGCGTAGATGTCGTCATAGAAGCCTTTGAACTGCCCCTGATGCGGACGCACCAGCCTGCGCGACTGGCAAATCAGGCTCACCAGTTGGGTCAGCGATCGCTGCCTCTGGACACTATTGGGCGGGGCGTTCTGGGCCTCAATGGCCCATGCTTTCAACTGCTTATCAATGTCCATGACCACATCAGTCGTCTCAGATGCAGGAACCAAGAACTACTCGTGGACAGAAGCCATGAAATCTGCAAGCTCCGGATAACTTTTATAAAAATTTACATTGTTAAACGCCTTTGATCGGTGGGCATTGCCCACCCTACGCCTACTCCCCTCGCCCTCCGGGAGAGGGGTCGGGGGTGAGGGCCATACACTTTTGTCAGTCAATCAGGTGAACGCCCTACAGCCAATTGCCAATCAGAATATAGTTGGCCCAGATATAGGGCGTCGTATAGCCGTACTCATCGATTAGAGCAAGTTGGGCCTGTCGCAACGCCTCCGCCTTGGTCTTGTCCTTCTGAGCCAGTAACTCATAAAAGCGCACCATGAATTCCGTATTCGGCGTATCCAGCGCGACCCACAGGGCTGAAACGACGCTGCGGGTTCCCGTACGGGCGGCCAGTCCTGCCAGCCCCAGAACGGCGCGGTTATCCCCTTGAGCGGTTTCACAGGCGCTGAGAACCAGCAGCTCCAGCGGCTGGTTGCCGCCCTGACTGCCAGCGGCAATTAACTCATTCAGCGTTGCGGAACTAATCCGCTCATTGAATCCCACAATGTAGGTCTGACTGGGATCGGAACTGAAGACACCATGGGTCTTCCAGTGAATGGCAGAAACCGGATCCTGCTGCAGCTGTCGCTTAATATTCTCTACGGTGAACGACTCGTTGAGCAGCGGTGGTGTGGCCTCAACAATTTGAGCAATCCGACCCAATTCTTCCTCTAGCTTGGCGATGGTGGGAAACGCGACCATCTCGATTTCTTGTGGCACGCCCACGCCTCCCAGCTTGACCCGCAGTTGGGCCGGGGTTTCGCCTGGGAGGAATAGCTCCAGTCGGGGGGCGATCGCCACCGCATATCCCTTTTGGATCAAATACTGCTCGCCATCAAAAAGGGCGGCCATCGGCACGTTACGCAAGGCCCCATCCGGAACGAATACCAGGGTGCGGGTCTCAGAGCGCTGCAACTCGGCCTCTAAGGGGCGAATCAGCCAGTTATACAGTTTTTCCGATCCCTCAATGACTTCGGGCGTTCGACCGGGTACGGCAAGGTCGAGTCGCAGTGCCTGAAGTACGGTCTCGACTTCGTCTTTGGCGACGGCTGTTTCATGGTAGGACAGTTCCGTTTGCCCTGGGAAGCGGGTAACGATGGCAAGGCGATCGCTCAACACGATGGGGTAAATAACTGCCGCTGTCTGATCCTGAACGGTGCGGACCTGGCCAACGGTAGCGACCTGACATCCCAGGTAGTTCTCTAATTCGGCAAGCTGGAGCTGATCTACCAAACGAATGGCCTTTTCGAGCTGCTGCTGCTCTGGCTGACGGGTATCCTCAGCGACTAACAGCAGCTCGACCAACTCCCGATAGACGGGTTCTACATCATCGCGAAAGGAAAACTGCACATCTGGATCAATGCTCAGGAGATTGCTGCGTACCGTTTGCAGGGTGGCGATCGCCGCTTCATAGTGGTTGAGGGCAAGGGAGCGATCGCCGCTCTGATCAGCAATTCTGCCAAGCTGCCACTCCCAGCGATACTGAATTTCCGGCACATTCAGCCCCTCCAGCTGGAGTCGCGCTTCCTGGGTTAATCGTTTGGCATCAGCGTTCTGGCCAATCCGCTCATAAAGTCTCCCCAGCTGACCAAGGGCGCTGGACTTGGCCTGGCGATCGCTCAACGCCTGAGCTTCCTGGGCGGCTCTGGCCAGTCGTTGGGCCACATCCAGATAGGAGAGGCCCGACAAGTAGGTCAACTGAAGCTGAGTAGCCAGTTTCAGCCATTGCTCAGTGAAGTTGATAGTGAAATAAATGCGCCGACGGCTCAGCGGGAGTAGCTCAAAACGAGCCGGTACATCGGCTAGAAGATTGATGGCAGCATCTGACTGACGGGTGGCAATCAGCAAATTCAGTAAGTTAAGGTATGCCTCCAGTGGAGCATCATTTCCTCCGTTTTCATCAATTGCCTGACGGTAGTAGCGCTGCGCTGCCCGCAAATGCTGCTGAGCCTCAGGTACTCGCCCAACGGTCTGGAGGCGATCGCCCCAGACTCGCTCCGTGTTTCCCAGCTCCAGGCGAATCAGCCTAACCGCCTCGTCGTCAGAAGCAAGGGATAGGCTGTCTTGAAGGAGCGTGCGTGACGTTTCCAGATCGCCTAACTGCCGGAGGACAACTCCCAGGTTTCGTAACCCGGTCGCCTGAAGTGCCCGATCCGGCTGCGTCTTAAGAATCTCCTGGGTTTGGCGGAGTAGAGTGGCTGACTGACGACTGTAGCCAAGTGCCTGTAATGCTTTCGCCTGATTGATTTGGGCGATCGCCACCCCCTTTAACTGCCCGACCCTTTGGTAGAACTGTTCAGCTTCTTGCCAGGAAGCCAACGCCTGGTCAATCTGCCCCCGGTTCCAGTGAAAAGTTCCCTCAATATTCAGTAATTTTGCTGCAATCTCAGCATCGCCTGCGGCATCTTGAGACGGTTCAGAATTCTCTAAAATATGCAGGCTTTCTGACAAGTATGCTGACGCCTTATCTAGTTGGCCAAGCTTTTGGTAGCCTAGAGAAACATATCCCAGGGCGAGCGCTCGATTCAGTGGGGAGGGCTGCTTTTCAAACAACTGAGCCGATGCTTTCCAGGTCTCCACCGCATCAAAAAATGACCCTGCTTCGTAAAGATCGAGACCCCGCTGAAAAAGGGCCTCTGGTGTAACAGCCGCCGTTGGCACTGCTGCTGCAGCTACCTCTGCGGATGTGAAATACGACGCTAGCCACCTATTGCTCTGGTAAAGCCCGACCTGGATGCCCACAGCAGGGACAGATAAGACCGTTATCATTCCTACCAACCCCAACACCAGTAATCGACTGATTCGTAGCATGAAGCTGCCTTCCCCTCCAGTCGCAAGCATGACTTAGATTATCGCATTTAGATCGTACGCCAAGGCCGTTTTTTTGTATCACCACTGGGTAGCGATCGCCCCAATCCGCTTCTCGCTGACTTGCCGCTCACCGACCAGGTCGAGGAGTTAGACCTTAAATGCCTATACCTTTTAGATTTGTGCTTCAAAACTCTTTAGCGATATTTTGATCAGCATCAATCAACAAAGAATAAATTCTCTTACCTGCTTCAAAGATGTTTGCTTTAACACAAACTAGCCTACCACCAGATGAGGTTGGGATAGTAACATATTGGGCAGTTGCAGTCCGAGACTCGTTGGGGAAGCTGTACTTATATAAAACTATTTCTACAGATGGCTGTCGTTCAAATTGCTGTAAACATTGATGGAAATCCTGATAGAGAAATGGCTCTTGACCCTTTTCAGCCCAATCTTTTAACTCATATCGTTGACCAGCATGTACGATTGGCGTTCCGTCTATAGAAAATCCTTCATTCAACAGATACTGTTCTATCTTAATAAAACGTGGATCTTTTCTCGCTTCAGT
>JAYKGU010000066.1:0-7157 GCA_035285585.1 Synechococcales cyanobacterium | reverse complement strand
GAGCATCAATTAAGGTCATAGTGACGATAACCGGGTACTTACAGTCTCCTCTCTTAGCTTAAAATTTCTACTCCTAGAATGAATCAGCCCTACCGCGACGCGGGGGTTCCACACCTCCTGAATGTCCTAACGCGAAAGCGTAACGCCATACCGGACGATGTAGGGGCAAATGGCCATTTGCCCTTACCAACCGTTCAACCGAGGGTAAATTTTTTCCTGGAAATCACCCAAGCTGTAAGTTTTGAATTTTGAGTTGAGCTGTTCACGAAAAACTCAACCGTCAGAACTTATTTTCATTCCTACGCTTGAGAATGCACGGTTTCCTGCTCCAGGACTGGAACAATGGTCAGGCCAAACTCACTCTCAAAACAGTCTTTTTTGTCGTTCAGGCTCCACAGCTCCAGGCTGCACGGATCAGTTGGCACTGAGCGGTAGAGGTGGAGTTTCAGTTCCTTCGCAGTCGCGTCAAGTTCACACTGCACCTGTTTAATCACTCCCAGTTGGCGGCGATCGAGGGCCACCGCGATTCGTAGCAGGGCGCTCAACTGCTCCACCATCTGGCGATGCTCTTTGCTGGGGAGGCTGCGATAGTTTTCGTGCTTTTTCTTGGGGGCACTTTTGCGATGGTAGCGAGCCAGATTGGCGATGGTCTCGATTTCTACCTCCGTGTAGCCCAGCAGCCCACCGTGGCGAATCAGATAGTAGGAGTGCTTGTGGTGGGAGGCATGGCTGACAAAGTGCCCGCAGTTGTGGAGCATGGCGGCGGCCCAAAGCAGCTCTCGCTCCTCCGCACCCCAGGTGTGCAACACGCCCTGGGTTTGGTCAAACAGCGCCAGAGCAAAGCGAGCCACCCGCTCGCCGTGCCCCAGGTTAACCTGATATTTTTGCGCCAGATTGAAGACGCTACGCTGCCGTACCGACCCCTGGTATCGTAGCCGGTCTTCGATAAGGCCGTGGGTCAGCATCCAGTCCACTACCACGCCTTCCCGCAGTGCCCGCTCACAGATGACGATGGATTCTGCCCGCAGCAAGGCCATGGCTTCCAGCAAAATGACGGCCCCCGCCAGGATGATCTCTGCTCGCCGTTGGGACATTCCGGGCAATTCCAGCCGGTCGGACAGCTTCAGTTTCCGGAGGCGATCGACAATGCGCTCCAGGTCAGTAAACGGCATCTCGTGGCCGTTGAGGGTTGAGGGTACGGTGCCAAACACCTCGTAGGCATGGAGGCATCCCAGGGCTTCAATGGTGCCCGAGGTGCCTACCAGACGCAGGGTTTCATGGGAATCGAGGCTGGCCTGGAGTTCCTCAATGGGCCGTTCCAGGCGACCCCGCACGTAGGCCTGCAGGTAGTGAAACTCACTGTCGCTGATCGGGTCGGTGGTGACAAATTCTGCCGTCAGCCGCACCGCTCCCACCTTCGTGCTGCTGAGGGTACGAGGTTCGTGGCCGTTCCCCAGGATCAACTCGGTGGAGCCGCCGCCGATGTCGATAATAGCGTGGGGCTGCCGCTGAAACTCCATGCCCGACAGGACGCCCAGATAAATGCGTCGTGCTTCTTCTTCCCCAGAAATCAGGTTAATGGATAGCCCCAGTTCCCGCTCCACTTTACGGATGAAGTCCTGCCCGTTGGGGGCTTCCCGGACGGCACTGGTGGCAACGGCCACAATCTCTTCGGCATTGAGGCTATTGGCTAGATCCCGACAGCGTCGCAGGGCGTCGATCGCCCGATGCATGGCTTTACCGGTGAGGCAGCCGGTTTCAGGGTCGCGATCGCCCAACCGCACGGTATCTTTTTCTTTGGCGATGATATTAAATGAGGGCAGTTCGGGCTGGATCTGCACAACAACCAGGTGAATCGAGTTGGTGCCGACATCAATTGCCGCTAAAGTCCGCTCCTGATTCTGATGCAGTGGGGTAGCCTGAAACGAATCCTGATGCTGATTGGCTTGGAGTAGGTGGTTCATGGATCTGTAGCAGGGAACAAGACGGGCAGAGGACGCTTATTTAACTAGATTGCAGAGAAATTAGCTCCCATCCGGATGGGGGCGCAAACCCGGCTTACAGGGCTAACCCACGGTCAGCCACTATCTGGCTCGATTCATCTAGACAACCTAGTTTAGTTGATAAGATTTGCTGAAGGAATAGGCCGCAATCGTGAAAAATAACCGACTGGGTCGGTTGGATCGACGCTCCACCCCGGTTAGAAGTGATGGTTCGGATGCCACGATTTCCCTAATCCTACCGCAACTACCAGGGATTCTACTGATTTATCCGCGCCATTCGGGAGAGCATATATGCCACTTTACTGACCCTTCACGAATAGTGGAGCATCGATAAATCTATGAATCCACAACAAATTGTCAGGTACAAAATAATTAGCGGGTTCCCAAGAAGCCCTAAGCCGAGAACAGTGAGAGCTGGGTCGGGCCATCCGGAATTAAATTCCAGGGAAGCGCTGGAACGGGTACTCCGGCTTGCTCCAGCAGGTGCTGAAAATGGCGGGCAATTCCGGGCGATCGCGCCTCAATCGGGCAGTGGACAAAGAAATAGACCGTCGTCCCCTGCCGCAGCCACTGGCTGACCCGCTCGACCCACTCCATTAAGTAGGGGATATTGCGGCTCAGGTCGGGATGGCTGATGTAGCGCACCAGGGTGAATGGGGCGGTAACCACCGGCTGCAAAGGCACCTGGGGTTTGCGTCTTTCGGAATGGATTTGCGGATCGTCCGGACATTCGTAAATGGGTCGGGTGTCGAGCAGTACGCGCCCAACGCCCAGGGTCTGAAGCTGGGTAGCGAGCTGGGTGCCATTTTGGGTAGTGAACCAGTCAGCGTGGCGCACTTCCACCGCAATGGGTAATCGCTGCCGGGGAAATGCGGTCAGGAAGGCCACCAGATCGGCCATCTGGGCTGGGCTGTAGCTGGGGGGAAGCTGGGCCAGGTAGGGGCCGAGGCGGTTTGCCAGCGGCTGCAGGTGGTCGAGAAAGGCGATCGCCTCTCCGAAATGGGCCATCAGCGCCCCCTGGTGGGTAACCGTGCGGGGCAATTTCAGACAAAAGCGAAAGTCGGGTGGAGTTTCCTGCCCCCAGCGGGTCACCATTTCGGCACCGGGAACGGAGTAAAAGGTGGTGTTGCCTTCTACAGCGGTGAGACGGCGGCTGTAAAGGGATAAATAATCGGATGCCCGACTGCCGGGAGGATAAAATTCTCCCACCCACTCCTTATAGGCCCAGACCGCACAGCCAATATAGAAATTTCCCACTCTTTCGCCCATTTTCCCGTCACCCTTGACCCGCCATACCCATCATCACCCATTAAGCTACTTTAAGCGATCGCCCAAATATGATGAGATGTCGATATATCAGACCTTGCATCTCCCTAAAGACGGATTCCTCTGGCTATCCAAACCAGAAAATGGTAAGAAGACGATAGCAGGAGTTGCGTATGGCTGCGACGGTTGCCCCTGAGCAAATTGATCGCGTTGTTCAAAACCGACATCATAACCCATTTGAAATCCTCGGTTCCCATGCCGTGCAGGTAGGAGGGGCTACTCAGTGGGTGGTGCGGGCCTATTTGCCTGAAGTGGAATCCGCCTGGGTGATTCATCCCGAGGCGAGAACTGAGTATCCTATGCAGGCGCTCCACCACCCCCATTTTTTTGAATGCACCATCAATATGCCGGAGCTGGCAACCAACTATCAGATTCGCTTACGGGAAGGGGGGCATGACCGGGTTATTTACGACCCCTATGCTTTTAGGACCCCTTTGCTAACCGACTTTGATATTCACTTGTTTGGTGAGGGCAAACACCATCGGATTTACGAAAAGATGGGTGCCCACCTCACTGAGGTAGACGGGGTCAAAGGTGTTTACTTTGCCGTGTGGGCACCCAATGCCCGCAACGTTTCTGTCGTAGGTGACTTTAACCAGTGGGATGGTCGCAAACACCAGATGCGCCTGATTGGCGGCGGGGTTTGGGATTTGTTTATTCCTGAACTGCGTGAAGGGGAAAAGTACAAGTACGAAATTAAGAACCAGGAAGGGCATCTCTACTACAAGTCCGATCCCTACGGCTTTTTCCAGGAGGTTCGCCCTAATACCGCATCCGTCATCACCGACCTCACCTACACCTGGCAGGACGCGGACTGGATGGAGCAGCGGCGGCAGACCGACCCCCAGGAACAGCCTATTTCGGTATACGAGCTGCACCTGGGTTCCTGGCTCTACGAGAACGCCGAGTATCCCACTCCCAACGGAGAGCCGGTGGTGCGCGTGTCTCAAAAGCCAGACGCCCGATTTTTGACCTATCGAGAATTGAGCGATCGCCTCATTCCCTATATCAAAGACCTGGGCTACACTCACATTGAGGTTTTGCCCGTCGCTGAGCATCCCTTTGATGGCTCCTGGGGCTACCAGGTGGCGGGCTATTATGCGCCCACGTCCCGCTACGGCAGTCCCGAGGACTTTATGTACTTTGTGGATCAGTGCCACCAAAACGGTATTGGGGTATTGGTAGACTGGGTGCCGGGGCATTTCCCTAAGGACAGCCACGGTTTGGCAGTGTTTGATGGCACCCATTTGTATGAACACGCCGACCCTCGCAAAGGGGAGCACCGGGAATGGGGCACCTACATCTTCAACTACGCTCGCAATGAAGTACGCAACTTCCTGATTTCCAATGCCCTCTTCTGGTTTGATAAGTACCACATTGATGGCATTCGCGTAGATGCGGTGGCCTCTATGCTGTATTTAGATTACAACCGCAAGGATGGGGAATGGGTGCCCAATCAGTTCGGTGGCCATGAGAACCTGGAGGCGGTGGACTTTCTCCGGGAGCTGAATTACCTGATCTTTGGCTACTACCCCGGCATCCTTTCTATTGCGGAAGAATCCACGTCTTGGGCTAATGTGTCTCGTCCTACTTACATCGGGGGCCTGGGCTTCAGCTTCAAGTGGAATATGGGCTGGATGCACGACATGCTCGACTACTTCAGCACCGATCCCATCCACCGTCGCTATCGACACAACAACATCACCTTCAGCATCTGGTACGCCTTCAGCGAAAATTTCATGCTGGCCCTCTCCCACGATGAAGTGGTGCATGGCAAGGGCAGTCTCTACCAAAAGATGCCAGGGGATGACTGGCAAAAGCTGGCGACGCTGCGGGCTTTGTTTGCCTACATGTTCACCCATCCAGGGAAAAAGACGCTGTTCATGGGCATGGAGTTTGGCCAAACCTCAGAGTGGAATGTGTGGATGGACCTGGACTGGGCTTTGCTGCAACACAGGCCCCACCAGCAGCTCAAGCGGTTTGTATCCGATCTGAATGCGTTGTATAAAGGTGAACCCGCCCTTTACACAGAGGACTTTACGCCCAGAGGCTTTGAATGGATCGACTGCAATGACGCTGACCATAACGTAGTTTCCTTCATCCGCAAAGCCAAGCATTCGGAGGAGTTTGTGGTCACTGTCTGCAATTTCAGCCCCCAGCCCCGATACCACTACTGGGTCGGTGTGCCGGAGCCTGGGTTCTATATTGAAATCCTCAACAGCGACTCGGAGAACTATGGGGGCAGTAATTTGGGTAACTTTGGTGGGCAGCGATCGCTTGATTGGAATAATCCCCGCTGGCCCTATGCCCTGGATCTGACGCTGCCGCCCCTCGCTGTGCTGGTGCTCAAGCGCGATCGCTCAGTACAACACTGGCAGGACGGCGAAGCTGCGCTGCCTGAACAAGGTCACTAAGCCTGAACAAGGTCACTAAGGAGATTTCCGGGAAAGCCCATACCGCCCGTAGGGTGCCGTATAGCCTGAGGGCATGGCTATCGCTAGAGCGAAGCGTAACGCACCGTGGGCTGGTAATTTCATTTCAAGAAATCACCTAAGCGGCGCGATCGCCCGTCTCCTTCAGTAGCGGGAACCCCAGCGCTTCCCGCTGCTTTAAGTACAGTTGGGCTACCTGCCGCGCCAACCCACTCACCCGCCGAATATAACGCGTCCGCTCGGTTACGGAGATCACCCCCCGCGCATCCAGCAGGTTGAAGGTGTGGGAGCATTTCAACACCTGCTCATAGGCGGGCAGCACCAGCTCTCGCTCCATCAGCCGCTTCGCCTCTGCCTCGTATAGGCCAAACAGCGTAAACAGCATCTCTGGGTCAGAAGCCTCAAAGTTATAGGTCGATCCCTCAATTTCTCCTTGCAGGAAGATATCCGCATAGCTGACCGTATCGTTCCATCGCAGCTTCCACACGGAATCTACGTCCTGGAGATACATGGTCAGCCGCTCCAGTCCGTAGGTAATTTCGATGGAAACGGGACGGCAGTCGATGCCACCACACTGCTGAAAATAGGTGAACTGGGTCACTTCCATGCCGTCCAGCCAAACTTCCCAGCCCACGCCCCAGGCGTTAACGGCGGCGTCCTCCCAGTTATCCTCCACAAACCGAATATCGTGATCCTCTGCCTTGATCCCCAGCGCCTTCAAGGAATCCAGATACATCTCCTGAATATTCGACGGAGAGGGCTTAATCAGCACCTGATACTGATAGTAATGCTGCACGCGATTCGGGTTCTCCCCATACCGCCCATCCGAAGGTCGCCGACAGGGCTCGGGATAAGCCACCGCCCACGGCTCCGGCCCGATCGCCCTCAAAAATGTATGCGGACTTTTGGTCCCCGCCCCTTTCTCGGTGTCGTAGGGCTGCACGATTAAACAGCCGCGATCGCTCCAAAACCGATTCAACGTCTCAATCACTGACTGAAAATTCATAACGTCTCCTCCCTCGGCTATCTCCCAGGAAAATCGCGAATAGCGCTAACGCTCTATATAGATTAATACTCCCCCGCCAGCATAACGACTCCCTGCACGCCATAAATGCTTACTCTCTACAGAGGAAAACGATCCTAAAAAAAAATCGCTTCCTGGAGCTTCTCTCAGAAAGCTTATGCCTTAAGGCTCACAGCCCCACGAAGAAATTTTTTTGAGATTTTTTGGGAAAACCAGTTGACATCTCTGGAAAATCTTCGCTATAGTGTCAAAGCGGTCGAAGGGAAGCGAAACGCGAGTGAGCGACCCGGAGGCGGTAGAACCTAGACAAGAGAATAGTTTGGAAGCCAGAATAACCATTCGGGACTCGTCAAAGAGAATGGCTGATTAGGT
>JAYKGU010000065.1:0-30730 GCA_035285585.1 Synechococcales cyanobacterium | reverse complement strand
TCTTGAATGTCCTAACGCGAAAGCGTAACGCCATAGAAAACCGGGGGAGCGCCCCGGCGGAGCGCTCCCCCGGTTTTCTAACCTTTGTTTTTCAATACAGTTCTACTTATACGTAGACACCTGGGCCATTTTGCCAGAATTGTCCATTACAGTAGTTGCAGCCAGGTGAATCATGGTTAAATGACGCACTGGCAGCAGTAACCCATCATTGAGGAGAATCATGCGATCGCGAACGGTTCGAGAAGGGACGGTTGGCTTACTCATTCTCGGAGGGCTTGCCCTCTTTGGCGGGCTGATTCTCTGGTTAAGGGGGTTGGATCTGGGGAACCGTAGCTACCGATTTGGCGTGTCGTTTGATACGGTTGCCGGAATGCAGCCGGGGGCACCGGTTCGCTACCGGGGGGTGACGGTGGGCCGCATCCAGTCTGTCCAGCCCCAGAGCAATGAAGCCCAGGTGGTGGTACAGATTAATTCCGCTGAGCTGCAAATTCCCCGTGAGGTGAGGGTCGAGGCCAACCAGGAAGGATTGATTGGGGAGACTTCTATTGATATCGTGCCTTTGGAGGAACTGTCAGCAGCGGCTCTCGACATAAGTCCCCTGGCGAAAGACTGTGACCCAACCCTGATTCTCTGCAACGGCATTACCGTAGAGGGGGTGGAGGGGGTCAACTACACCACGCTGATTCGCACCACCGCCAGCCTTGCCGAACGGTTTAACGATCCAGAGCTGATTGCCGAAATTGAGTCCCTGGTGAGTAACACTTCCCAGGCAGCCGCTGGCATTGCCGAGCTGTCGGATGAGGTCACCGATCTCACTGAGGCGCTCCAGGAAGACCTGGGTTTACTGGCGTCTTCCGCAACCGGCACCGTGGATGCGGTCACCCAGGCCGCTAATCGATTTAGCGCCACGGCAGACGAAATCACGGCACTGGTTGCCATGAACCAAACAACCCTCACCCGTACCCTACGAAATCTTGAGCTAGTGAGCACAGATGTGCAGCGCATCGTGGTGAGCCTGGCTCCAGTGGTGGAAGAGGGGGAGCTGATTGAGAATTTAGAAACCCTCTCAGCCAATGCAGTGGTCGCCTCTGAAAATTTACGCAGTCTCACCGATAGCCTTAACAATGCCGAAACGATCACCCAGCTCCAGCGCACCCTGGATTCGGCCTACGAAACCTTTGAAAATGCCCGTAAAATCACCGCTGACCTGGATGAGCTGACGGGAGACCCCGAGTTTCGCAGCAACGTGCGGGAGCTGGTCAACGGTCTCAGTAGTCTGGTGTCCACCACCCAGCAGCTCCAGCAGCAAACGGAACTAGCCCAGCTCCTGGCAGCGGCGATCGCCCATCCCGCCACCCCCGACTCGGCCTCAGTTCAGCCTGGGCCAAGCATTTTTTCAGTGGAAGATCGGCGCGAGTAGAGCCTCAAAAGTTTCAATCAAGTTTTCACTGAAGCTGGTCTTGCCAATAAAAACGGGAGGAGGGCGATCGCCTTCCTCCCAGCACTGCGGTAATTTTTGATTGGGACTTCCCCCTACCGACACGCCCCACTTAACTCCCGCTCCTTAGTAGGCGTCCTGAAGCTCAAAGAAGTCTGGCGACACGTAGTCTTTGCGGAGGGGATAGCCCTTCCAGTCTTCGGGCATCAGGATGCGCTTGAGGTTGGGATGCCCTTCATAGACGATGCCATACATGTCGTAGCTTTCCCGCTCCTGCCAGTCTGCCGCCTTCCAGATCCAGTAGACCGATGGCACCCGTGGATCTTCGCGGGGCAGAAACACCTTGATGCGCACCTCATCGGGGCGATCGGCATTGTCCGTCAGCTTCATCAGGTGATAAGTGCTCACCAGATCGCCCCCAGGGCCAGAATCGTAGGCAGCCTGACACTGGAGGTAGTTGAAGCCGTAAGCGTAGAGAGCGGTGGCAAACGGAATCAGAAAATCCCGATCCACCTTCAGCACCTCAACGCCAGAATGATCGGCTTCCAGGGCCTCGTGCTCAAAACCATTTTCCGTGAGCCAGCGGGAGGTTTTGCCCGCTTCGACAATGCTCTCCTGCCCCTCAGACTTGTTCGCTTGATCCGACTCAGCCACGGGCGCTTTCCTCCTTCTGCTGCACCTCTTCCAAAGCGGGGGAAACCGGCATCCCCATGGCCTGCATCAGTTCCCTGGGCGGGGCCTGCCGGGTAGACGAACGCAGGTATTCTCCCGTCAGAATGTCGGGGACGGGCTTCATGTTGTGCGATCGCGTGTAGTAGCGATGGGTCTGGCCTACCAAGCCCCGCTCCTGCACCGCCTCATTAGAGATCTTCTTGCGTAGCTTGATAATGGCGTCAATGATGGCTTCTGGACGGGGCGGACATCCTGGCATGTAAACATCCACCGGAATGAGCTTATCCACGCCGCGTACAGCGGTGGGGGAATCGGCGCTAAACATGCCACCGGTGATCGTACAGGCTCCCATGGCAATGACGTATTTGGGATCGGGCATTTGCTCATAGAGCCGCACCAGGGCTGGGGCCATTTTCATCGTAATGGTGCCCGCCGTAATGATCAGGTCAGCCTGGCGGGGACTGGCTCGCGGCACCAGCCCAAAGCGGTCGAAGTCAAACCGGGAACCGATCAGGGCGGCAAATTCAATAAAACAGCAGGCCGTGCCGTACAGCAGCGGCCACAAACTCGACAGACGTGCCCAATTATGCAAATCGTCCAATGTGGTCAGAATGACGTTTTCGGACAGATCCTGGGTCACCTGGGGTGCCCCGATTGGATTTGTCAACTGATTGAGCACATCCTTGGAGCTAGCGGTGTCAGGATTCATGACCATTCCAGCGCTCCTTTCCTCCAAGCGTATACGAGACCAACAACAAGAATTGCGATAAAGATTAGAACTTCAACGAAGGCCAGCAGGCCAAGCTGGCTAAATGCCACCGCCCACGGGTAGAGGAACACCACCTCCACATCGAAGATGACGAAGACCAGGGCAAACATGTAGTAGCGGATATTGAATTGAATCCATGCTCCGCCAATGGGTTCCATGCCAGACTCGTAGGTGGTGCGGCGCTCGACACCCGGGCGTTTCGGACGAACCAAATAGGAAACACCGAGGGCTAAAACAGGCACCAGGCCACAGATGATGAGAAAGCCTAAGAGATATTCGTAGCCGTTGAGGACAAACACAATAGCAATTGACGCCTTAGCGACTTAAACTCCATGCCTCAATGTTACCTGGTTTTTACATTATAGAAAGATGGGCCTGAGTTCGCAGCGATACAATCTTGTGATGTTCACGATTAGACTACCCATATCCTTGCTGGATATAGCCCTACAGGCTAAGGTTTGAGTGTGGAACCCCCGCGTCGCGGGGGTTCCACACCTCTTAAGTGTCCTAACGCGAAAGCGTAACGCTATACCTGCTGAACGACTGACTGGCTCGATCACCCCTGAAGCTCCTGGATGTGACTGGAATGGACCGCTTGCCCGAAGAAACCTCCATATGTATTGCCTCCCACCCAACTTTTAGCCCAATCAATACAAGCACTAGCACCCCAAATCAAGCCTTAAACGCCAAAGAGGCTTTGGCAGGCGTCGACCATATCCTGGAAACATTCGAACGGTTTGGCGTTGATCTGGGGCTGGAGCGTATTTTGCGTCTGCTCCAATCCCTGGGAAATCCGCACCAGGCAATTCCCGTCATCCACGTAGCGGGCACCAATGGCAAAGGCTCGGTCTGTGCCTACCTATCGTCGGTGCTGGCCCAGGCCGGATTGCGGGTGGGTCGCTACACCTCTCCCCACCTGGTGGATTGGACAGAGCGCATTTGTATCAACGGTGACGCCATTGACCCAGCCGTGCTGTACCGGCTGCTGCTGCAGGTGCAGGCGATCGCCCATCTCCAGGAACCCAGCCCGACCCAGTTTGAGGTAATCACCGCTGCGGCATGGCTCTACTTTGCCCAGCAGCAGATCGATGTGGCTGTGATGGAGGTGGGGCTGGGGGGACGGTTGGATGCCACCAACGTGTGCGATCGCCCCCTGGTCAGTGTGATCACCTCCATCAGCCGGGATCACTGGCAGCGCCTCGGCTCCACCCTGGATCTGATTGCCTTTGAAAAAGCTGGAATCCTCAAGCCCCAGTGCCCCGCCGTGATTGGTCAGTTACCCCCGGAAGCGGCGGCGGTAGTAAGGGAGCGGGGCAAGGCGCTGAGCTGTCCAATGCATTGGGTACTGCCTGCCGAGGATTTGGGCCAGGGAGAGGCAGCCTATCCGCCGATCGCTACCCTGCCTGCCTCCAGTTCGCTGGAACCCATCCGCTATACCCTGCCTCTGCCCGGTGCCCACCAGCGGATGAATTCGGCCCTGGCGATCGCCACTCTGCAAGTTCTCCAGCAACAGGGTTGGGATATTTCCCCTGGGGCGATCGCCGCTGGCATTGAACGAACCCGATGGCCGGGGCGCATCCAGTGGGTGCGCTGGCGGGGGCATGATCTGTTGATCGATGGTGCTCATAATGGGGCATCAGCGGCGATGCTGCGGCGGTATGTGGATGAGGGCGATCGCATCCACCCACCCGTCATCTGGGTCATGGGCATGCTCTCTACGAAGGATCATGGCGAGATTTTCCAGGCACTGCTGCGCCCAGGGGATGGACTGCACCTGGTGCCGGTGCCCGATCACAGTTCAGCACAGACGGAAGATCTGGCCGCACTGGCCACGCAAGTCTGTCCGACCCTGAGCCAGTGCCGCACCTACGGGAACTTGTCGGCGGCTCTGAGTACTGCCTTTGAGGCCGCTCAGAAGATGGCTCCAGAGCCAACCGTCATCCTCTGCGGATCGCTCTATTTGCTGGGACATTTTCTTAGGGCTGAACTTCAGGGCTGAAGTTTAAGAGACGGAGTCCGCCATGGCAGCACAGCGACCCCAGCTACCGCTCGCTAGTCTTCGGCAAAAATCGCTATCCTGGATAGAAGAAGAAAAAAACCGATATTCTACTGAATTTGCTAGTTAATCTAAACGACGGGAGACTTTAAAGGAATGACTTGGCGCGGCTCCACCACCACCTGGGATCGGGTATTTGCTTGTTTAGTCTATCTGCTGCCCCTGATTTACGCGTATCCCTACGCGCAACAGGCGCTGCTCCCCCAAATTCCCCCTGCCCTCCAGGTCATTTTCCTTCCCCTTGCTATTGTTGCGAGTTTGTACTACACGATTATTGGGCCAATCCCATTTGGTAGTTTGATCCTTCTCATCGTGTTGCTTGCGGCTGTGGTGCGCAATGAGCGCATTCGTCATTTCGTCCGCTTCAACACCATGCAGGCCATTCTGGTTGGCATTGCCCTATCAATTTTTAGCCTCCTGTGGGATCTCCTGCTGACGGTTATTCCCGGCTTGTCGGGCGTGGGAATTCTGACGCTCACCATCTTTAACGTGCTCTTTTTAGGGACGCTGGCGATCGCCGTCTATGCCATTGTGCAGTCGGCACGGGGCCGGTATGCCGAGATCCCACCCCTGTCAGATGCTGTTTACATGCAGGTGCGCTAAGAGGGTAGGTCTCCCAGCGTTTTGGCCAATGCCCCTGTGGGATCGTCCCGCAGGGCAACGGTGTTTTCTAGAGAACCAATTCCTTCTACCGTAATTCGGACGCGATCGCCCGGTTTCAGCGGCCCGACGCCCTCAGGGGTGCCCGTCAGCACCACATCCCCCGGCAGCAGGGTCATAACCTGGCTGATGTAAGACACCAGCAAATCGGGCGGAAAAACCATTTCGTCTGTTGAGGCTGACTGCACCGGTTGGGGATCGTCGTTGATAAACGTTTCCAGCCTTGCCCCGGCGGTTAGCTCCCGGACAATCCAGGGGCCAAGGGGGCAGAAAGTATCAAACCCTTTAGCCCGTGTCCACTGACCATCCCGCTGCTGCAGATCGCGGGCGGTCACATCGTTGGCAATGGTGTAGCCCCAGATCTTGCTTGCCGCTTCTTCCTGGGAACAGTTGACGCAGCGATCGCCAATCACCAGCGCTAACTCCCCTTCATAATCCACCCGTTTGGATTGGGGCGGATGGAGAATAGCCGATTCGGTCGCCGTGATACTGGTGGACGGCTTCATGAAAATCAAAGGTTCTTCAGGAACGTCCGACTTCATTTCAGCGGCATGTTTGCGGTAGTTTTTGCCCACAGCCACAATTTTGGATGGCGCACAGGGAGCCAGAACCTGGTAGCTACCAGGGGCCAGTTCTTGCTCGGTGGGCTGGCCTTTGAGCCAGGGGGGGGCATCCAGCAGCCGGATGCGGCGATCTAGCTGCAGCAGACCGTAGTGGAGTTGCCCTGTCTTAGTTTGAACCCGGATGTAGCGTTGCGCCATAGTGTACTGACGAGACTTGGTAAACGATGAAATAGATTGGGAAGCCAAGATATAGCGTAGCAAGAGTAGCGCAGCGATTAAACGGTGGTATATGATCGTAAATCCTTGCTTCTGCGGAAATGTTTCTTGACTACTCGGAAACTCCGATGAGTTTTCGGATAGCTTCTGGCTGGCTGGAGCGATGCTCCCTTCATCTTGAAGCTGTTAGAGGCAACGTTTGTGTTGCAGAAGCCATTTGTCCAAAAGGAGACTTTTTAGTAACAATGAACGCTTACGAGACCATGTACATCCTTCGCCCTGACCTGGGCGATGAGCAAACCGACCAGGCCATTGACAAATACCAGAGCATTCTTCGTGAGCAGGGTGCGCAGGAGATTGAAACCCAGCACCGAGGGAAGCGTCGGCTCGCCTACGAGATCGACGACCACCGGGAAGGCATCTACGTGCAAATGAACTACCGCAGTCCGGGAGATGCGGTGGCCGCCATGGAACGCATGATGCGCCTCAGTGAAGACGTCATCCGCTACCTGACCATTCGCCAGGAGGAGCACGCCGACACCTCGTCGGATGAAGCAGAGAACGAGGCCTAGATTATCACTGAACCCCAGCCCAACCGTAGGGGCGAATATCCATTCGCCCCGTGGTTTACAGCTGGATACAAATTTAATCCGATTTAAAGGAAGGTCTCAAGTATGTGCCAATTGCGGTTGTAAGTGGTAAATTAGCGACAATGGTTACTCGGTATGAGGTTGCCACCCCTATTGGCGTTTTGTTGAGCGTACTGTCCTTCAGGAGCGATATCGTGATCCAGTCAGCGAATCCCAGGCTCTCTGAGCTTCAAACAGAGGTCTCTCGCATGCGGGAAGAATTGCAGATGCGAGACCAGCTGGTGCAGCAACTCTCCCAGGAGCTTTTCCGGTTAGTCAAGGGAAATGCCCATTTTGTGCAGCGCCCCGAGCTTTCAGAGCGCCATCAGGCTGAGGTGCGATCGCTCCGGGAGCAGCTCAAAGGCGTGGAGGAGCAGGTCGGCTTTTACCAAGAGCAAATTGCAGAACGAGACACGGAAATTGAGCACCTGCGCCGGTCGGTTGAAGAGCTGACCAGCCGCACCCAGATGCTAGAGAAGATCGTCCAGGAAATGCCCCGCATCTATAAAGAGAAATTTGCGGAGCGCATGATCCCCATTAAAGAAAAAATTGCCCGCATTCAGCGAGAAAATCGCCAGCTCCATGCCGAGCTACAAAGCGTTAGCTACCGTCTGGCGGTGCGCAACCGCAACATCACCCACCTCGACCTGCCTAGCTTCCCCCGTATTGGCAACCTCCCGTCGCCGGTTCCCTCCTTTGGAGATGCCTAGTGGCGACGGTTCTCATCATTGTGGATGATGAAGGCGACGAGGGCCAGGTTCATCCCAAGCAGATGCTTCCCGGTAATTTAATATCACCTTTTTTAGAGCAGGCGATCGCTGACACAGCTTCAAAACGGGGCGATTCAGAACGGGGCGAAACCATATCTACCATCAGACGAGCGGGTTTATCTCCATCTCTGCTGGCTGGCGATCCTATCGTCTGTCCCCTAACCTTTGATTTGCCAGATTTTTTGATGTTTGCAGGGCGCTCTACTTATCTGGCCTGCCAGGATGTCGCCGCTCTCCGTCGCCGGGTGGCTCAGCAGTTTGCCTATGCAGTCGGGGAGGGCGACCTGTGGCTACCGATTGTTCTAACTGCCCATGGCCCACTTTACGGCGAAGCCATCGGTCGGGCCGCCTCCCCCGCCGATACGCTGCTCTCTGCCTATCAGCAGCCCGTCCATCTGGGCGATCGCTGGCGGCAACCCCTCTACCGATTGGGACAACGGCTGCTAACTTTGCTGGATGCTCCACCCGCCGTCTATCTGCTGCAGTTTGGCCTACAAGAAGCACAATTGTGCTTCGATCGCCTGTTTCCGTTTCCGGCGGCTCCGGCGATCGCCTCGATACACATCCAAACCCCCAATCTGTTTCAGTGCCACTGGCGCTGCCTGACCCACCAGCCAATTTTAGATTTGACGATTTTGCCGCCCCGGTCGCTCCAATAGCTCACCGCTCTACAGCACTTACACGGCAGCACACTCGGCGGACATCCAGGGCTGGAATGCACCTCGCTCTTCCAAAGCTTGAACAATCTGGCCAGCCCCTTCTCCCCGCATAAGCGTGCGGAGCTGGCGGAGGCGATCGCCACTATGGTTAGGAGCATCCAGTTCTTCAAAGATTTGCAGCCGCTGCGCATAGGATAGACCGCCTTTGACCTGGGCGATCGCCCCCACAATTCCCTGTGGCCCCACCTGCACCATTTGCAGAAACTGCGCCAGAATTTCCACGATGGCGGCATGGCTGGCGGGGGAGACGGACATCTGGTTGAACAAGGTGACCCCTGTTCCGTGGTGGCGCGACTCATCCTGGAGGAAGCTGCGCAGCAGGTGGGCCAGGGGAACATCCTGGCAACTGGCGGCCAACTGGCGGTAGTGAGTCAACCCCCAGCCCTCCAGCACCACCTGAATTACAAAGAGCAGCACGGATTTATCTTCGCTCTCTACCAGTTCGGCCAGCAGTTGCAGGAAGGAGCTGCGGGTACCCGTAGGCTGATTTGCCAGGAACGGCGATAGCTGCACGAAATGAGTCGTTTCCTCTGCTGCAAAGAGGGTATACAGCATCCGCTCTTCGATGGAGTCGGCCAGCAGCGCCATCCGGGACATGTAGCCCATCCCCGCCTTCTCAATAAAATAGGCCTCTTCGAGCAAATTCTGATTGGCCAGGGTCAGAATCGCCCGCTGCTCATCGGGGCTGGCGTCTTGAAAGAGGGCCACCCGATCCAGCCCAAAATAGTGAGTGTCCCAGTAGGCCAGACACAGATCCGGTGGCAGCGGTAATGGGGCGGGTGGATGCCAGGGCGATCGCGCCTGAGTCAGGGTCAAATCGGATGCAATGGGTGATGGTAAAGGGTGCATAGCCTTCCCGACGGGTATACGGTGGTGCGTTAGGGTTGCTTGCAGAATGCAGCGAAGCTTGCTCGTCTCGGCCACAGGGGGCAGTTCCAGTCCAGCGACGGATAGGGGCTGGTTCATTGAATCCTCCTCAGAAATTAGTTGGCAGGAGCGATATCGTCAAGACTCCTCAGCAAAGGTTCAGCTCAGAATCCCTAATTAGGGTCGGCCACCAGGGAGTGATCGGCAAACCACATGCGGCGTCCGGCGCGGGTGAGGTTTGCTTCACAAATTTCGGTGAGGCAAACCAGTTCATCCCCCTGGGCATGTCCCGGATTGCGGGTGGCAAAAAACTGCACATGGGGATCGGTCTCGCGTTCTGTGGGAATTCCCTGCAGCTTTCCCCGTAAAGTGTGGGGATGGGACAGCCGCACTAAGCCGTTCACCGGGTCGTAGCGATCGCCAAACCGTTCCAACGCCAGATGATCCATCAGCCGCTGGTAACTGGGTGGGGTCGGTGTGTCAAAACGGGGATAAAACTCGCGCCAAAACGTAGGCAAAAACCGATAGGTGCGGTAGCCCGAAGAAATTAGCAGCCAGTAAAGCCGATGGGTGGCAATGCCTTGCTTGAGCCAGTTAACGGCGTCAATCCAGCTCCGGGCCAGCACGGTACTTGACCAGGCGCTGGGATCAACAATCGTGTCGCCGGAGTAGACGACGCTGAGGGGCACGCCGTCAAACTCGGTGGTATACAGCAGCAGGGTGGAAAAGCCCTTCAGGGCCTGGTGCCCATCCCGCAGCAGGATGACCCAGTTTTTCTCCCTGAGGTCTGTTTGGAAGACATCAATCCTCACGCCCTGGAAGTGCTGCTGCAGAAGGTGATACATCTCTGCGCGATCGCTTGCTGTCAGGTCGTGAACGCGAACCAGTTGACTGTCCATAGTGCCAGTTACGAGTGGAGGCGACGGGATTTGCCTGTGGTGTCTCACTTTACCCAGTCCACGCAATTGGCAACAGCATCGGGAGGGCAGATTGTAAACTGTCTCAGATTTCCAGATTTACCAAAAACCTCGCACTGGGAATCGCCAGGGAGCCAGGCCAATCCCTCTCCCTAGTCTTCCCAAAATGCACGGATACCGCCCACCCAGCCAGAACCTATCCGAAAACGCCAAATGGCCCAGCTAGCAAATTTTCAAACAGGCCCTAAACCGGAACGGATGAGGGCTGGCGCAATGCTCGAACCGTCGTCTCCATCTGGTCAGCCGCCCGCTCAATGTCCTCCAGGGTGTTTAGTCGCCCAATGCCAAAGCGCACCGAGGCATAGGCCAGCGCATCCGATCGCCCGATCGCCTTGAGGACGTGAGACGGCGACTGTTTGGCAGAGGTGCAGGCCGAACCAGAGGAAACGGCGATCGCCGACTGCAATCCCAATAACAGAGCCGCCCCATCGACCCCTTCAACGCTGACGTTCAGGTTTCCCGCCAGTCGCTGGGTGGGGTGGCCGTTGAGGTGAATTCCCCCCAGGTCGCTGATGCGATGCCAGAGACATTCCCTTAGGGCATGGATACGGGCCTGTTCCGTTTTCAGGTCAACCAGTGCCAGCTCAACGGCTTTGGCAAAGCCCACAATCTGCGGGGGATAGAGGGTGCCGGGCCGCAGACCTCGCTCTTGTCCACCCCCATGAAGCTGGGGCGCGAGCTGCACCCTGGGCTGGCGGCGGCGCACGTAGAGGGCACCGATGCCCTTTGGCCCATAGATTTTGTGGGCCGTGAGGGACATGAGATCAACCTGTAGGGCATCCACATCCAGCGGAACTTTGCCGAGAGCCTGGGCGGCATCGGTGTGAAAGAGCACCTGGCGATCGCGACACAAAGCTCCAATTTCTGCCAGGGGCTGAAGTACGCCAATTTCATTATTGGCCGCCATCACGGAGACGAGGATGGTATCGGGACGCAGGGCTTTTTCCAGAACCGCCAGATCCACCAGTCCATCGGGCTGCACGGGCAAAAACGTCACCTCAAAGCCCAGGGACATCAGGTAGCGACAGGGATCAAGTACTGCGTTGTGTTCGGTCTGTACCGTAATCAGATGGCGGCCTTTGGCAAGATAGGCTTCGGCCACCCCCTTGATGGCCAGGTTGTCGGCTTCGGTTGCCCCACTGGTAAACACAATTTCATCAGGACGGGCATTGATGGCGGCAGCGAGGCTTTCCCGCGATCGCTTCACGGCAGCTTCGGCTTCCCAACCAAAGGGATGGGTGACGCTGGAGGGGTTCCCAAAATATTGGCTAAAGAAAGGCAGCATCGCCGCCAGCACTGGTTCATCAACGGGGGTGGTGGCGTGACAGTCAAGATAAATGGGGCGGTGGTGAGACATGGGTAGGCATTAATCCTCTTCTATCTGCGGGCGCAGCAGAACTAGGCCCGATCGGCATCATCCGCCATCGGGTCTAAATCTACTTCATCAGAGTCTACTTCATTGAGTAGCTCATCAATATCGCCGCACAAATCTTGTAAAGTTTGCCGCTGCTGACGCCGGGAAGGACGACGATAGCGCTTAGTTTCTAGCTTCGGCTCATAGCGCGACTCGCCCAGCTCACCGGATTTAACCTTGAGGGCAGATTCTTCGTCGCCCATCTTTTCAACGGTGGCCTGGTGGGCGATCGCCTCCTCCAGAAACGTCAGATAGTGCTCGTATCGCTCCCAGTCGCTGCGCACGGCACAGTTTGGCTCATCGCGATGCAGACAGTCGCTAAACTGGCAGGCTTGCTGGTCAAGCCGCTGGCGAACCTCGGGAAAGTAGTGGCCCAGTTCCGCTGGAGTGCAGTCTAAGTCGGGCTGGTTAAACCCTGGCGTGTCCGCCAGCAGTCCTCCGTTGGGCAGCTCAAACAGCTCCACGTGGCGGGTGGTGTGGCGGCCTCGCCCCAATTTCCCAGAGACGGCACTGACCCGCTGGTCAACCGTGGGAATGAAATGATTAATCAAGCTGGATTTACCCACCCCCGACGGCCCCGAAATCACCGTAACGCGGTGCGCGAGCTGCTCACGAATCGTGGTTAAACCTGTTTGCGCCTGAATGCTGATGATCGTAGGACTGTAGCCCCACTGCTGGAGGCGATCGCACCACTGCCGCTGCTGCTCAGGGGTGAGGAGGTCGCTCTTATTCAGGCAAAGGGAAACTTCTAGGGCCGTTGACTCCGCTTTGACTAAAAAACGGCTGAGCTGGAGCGGGTCTAACTCTGGCTCTGCCAGGGCAAACACCAGGAGGATCTGGTTGGCGTTGGCAACCGGAGGGCGATCCAGTTCAGTGCTCCTGGGCAAAACCTGGGAAATGGCTCCCCGCTGACCGATCCAGTCTGGCTCATCGACAATGACGCGATCGCCCACCCACACCTGCTGGCCAATTTTTTTCAGCCGCGATCGCCGGGTACACAGCAGCATGAATCCATCTTCACTAGATGGGGAAGTTGGCAACCTTTGGCCCCCATTTTCTAGAAGGGGCAGACTGTCTAGCTTGACCCAGTAGTAGTTAGCCTGGACAGACAGGACAGTCCCCACTAACTGGTCGGCCTGATTCACCTGGGGTGAATCGCCTCCGTGGGAGGTAAGGATTGCGTTAATCATGCGGTAGGGAGACGTCGCACCTGGAGGGTGAAAAACTCCGAGCGGTCTTCGATGCACTCAACCCGGTAGCCTTCCATGGTCAAACTATCAGGCACTTGCTCAATGGGTTCCCCCGGATCGAGCCACACCTCCAGTAGCGATCCCGGTGCCATCTTCTCCAGGTGCAGCTTGGTGCGCACGAAGTTGATCGGACAGGGAGTCCCCCGTAAATCTAGACGATCGTCGGGCGTTAGGGGAGTGGTTGAGGCTGCTGATGGACTCATCCGCGGAACAGCCCCCCCAGGAATCCTTCCAGGCCACCGCCTTTACCGACGCGATCGCCATGAATTTTGGCCAGTTTCTCCAGCAGATCCCGCTCTTCTGCCGAAATTTTAGTGGGAATTTCGATCTGCACCGTAACCAGGTGGTCGCCCCGGCTCACAGGATTCCCTAATCGAGGAACACCACGATTTTCTAGAGTAAGTACGGTTTCTGGCTGGGTGCCAGCGGCAATGGTCACTTCCTGAGGGCCGTCCACCGTTTCGACCTGGAGCTTGCAGCCCAAAATGGCCTGCAGATAGCTGATCTTAATTTCGGAAAGAATATTGATGCCGTCCCGCTTAAACTCAGCGTCTTCCTTCACAAACAGGTAGACGTACAGATCTCCGGGAGGTCCACCCCGCTTGCCCGCATCCCCTTCGCCAGAAACCCGCAAACGAGTGCCGTTATCAACGCCAGCGGGAATGGTAATCTTTAACTTCTTGGTTTCCTGCTTTTGCCCGCTGCCGCCGCAGGTGTCGCATTTGTCTTCGATGACCTGGCCCGAACCGTTGCAGGTGGGGCACACCGAAACCTGCGTGAAGCTGCCAAAGGGGGTGCGGGTGGCCCGTCGCACCTGGCCGCTGCCGCTACACATGGAGCAGGTGCGGGGCTGGGTGCCGGGTTTTGCCCCGATGCCACCGCAGGTGGAGCAGGTCTCCAGGTGGCTGATGCGAATTTCTTTATCGCCGCCGAAGACAGCCTCTCGGAAGTCAAGCCGCAGGTCGAGCCGCAGGTCATCACCGCGCACTGGCCCGCTTCGCCGACGGGTTTGGGTGCCCGTCCCCCCTGAAAAGCCGCTGAAAAAGCTTTCGAAAATATCGGCAAATCCGCCAAAGTCGCTAAAGTCCTGAAAGCCAGCCCCCGCCGCTGAACCAACCCCAGCCTCACCAAAGCGATCGTAGCGGGCGCGGGTTTCTGGTTCGGAGAGAACTTCGTAGGCGCGGTTGATTTCCTTAAAGCGCTCTTCCGCCCCCTCCTCTTTATTGACGTCTGGGTGGTATTTTCGGGCTAGACGACGATAGGCTCGCTTGAGCTCATCTTTATCAGCAGTGCGTGAGACACCAAGGATTTCGTAATAGTCACGAGCCATAGAGCGCTTTACAGAAAAGTTTGAGACATAGCAACAGATGGACTGATGGGAAGACTGCAGCCGCAGTCAACACTACTCTACTGTATCTCTTAATTTACTTAATCGACCGCCTCATAGTCAGCGGCGACGGTCGCATCGTCTTCCAAGTCATAATCGTCATCGGCTCCCCCCAGAATGTCGTAGCCATTGTCAGGGGCTGTATCACTCCCAAAACCGGCGGCCTCTCCCTGGGCCTGCTGGTAAACTTCACTGCCAATGGTAAGCAGGATTTGTTGGAGAGCGTCTAGCTTTTCTTTGAGAATTTCTGGCAGAATGGCGCGATCGCTGATGGCAGCCCGCAGCTCAGCCACGCGCTCATTGGCCTGGGCCTTGAGTTCTTCCGAAATAAAGCTCGCGTTGTCACGCATCGCTGATTCGTAATTGTAGAAGAGGGCGTCCGCATGGTTACGAAGCTCAGCCACCTGCTGACGCCGCAGGTCTTCTTCGCGATATTGGTCGGCTTCCATCTTCAGCCGCTCAATTTCGGACTCGCTCAACCCACCCGTGTTGGTAATTCGCACGCTCTGATTGCGCCCGGTGCCCTTATCGCGGGCCGCTACCTGAAGAATTCCGTTGGCGTCAATTTCGAAGGACACCTCAATTTGGGGAACCCCCCTGGGGGCTGGAGGAATGCCCGTGAGCTGAAACTTACCCAGGCTCTTGTTGTCTTTTGCCATAGCCCGTTCACCCTGCAAAACGTGAATCTCTACCGACGTTTGACCGTCAGTAGCGGTAGAAAAGGTTTGGGTTTTGCTGGTGGGAATGGTGGTGTTGCGCTCGATGATTTTGGTAAAGACTTCACCGAGGGTCTCAATACCCAGCGAGAGAGGTGTGACGTCCAGCAGCAGGAGGTCTTTAACGTCGCCACCCAAAACGCCGCCCTGAATTGCCGCCCCCAGGGCAACAGCCTCATCCGGGTTGACTGACTTGTCTGGGGTCTTATTGAAGTAGTCAATAATAGCCTGCTGCACAGCGGGGATCCGAGTAGACCCGCCAACCAGGATAATCCGATCAATATCGTCTGCTGACAGGGCAGCATCTTTGAGAGCCTGAGTTACGGGGTCAATGGTTGCCTGAACGAGGTGACTGGCCATCTCCTCAAAGTTGGCGCGGGTTAGCTCCATTTCCAGGTGCTTTGGCCCGGTTTCGTCAGCAGTGATGAATGGCAGGTTAACCGTCGTCGTTAGCATGCTCGACAGTTCGATCTTGGCCTTCTCTGCCGCCTCCCGGAGGCGCTGAAGCGCCATCTTGTCGGTGGACAGGTCAATCCCTTCCTGTTCTCGAAAGGTACTGTTCATCCATTGAACCAGCACATTATCGAAATCGTCGCCCCCCAGGTGGTTATTGCCCGAGGTCGCCTTCACCTCAAATACGCCCTCACCCAGCTGCAGAACTGACACATCGAAAGTACCGCCTCCCAGGTCAAAGACGAGCACGGTCTGATCCTGATCCTGTTTGTCTAGCCCGTAAGACAGGGCGGCGGCGGTTGGCTCGTTAATAATTCGTAAAACTTCTAGCCCAGCAATCGTACCCGCATCTTTTGTGGCCTGCCGCTGGGCATCGGTGAAATAGGCAGGGACAGTAATCACCGCCTGAGTGACATCCTCTCCGAGGTAGCTCTCAGCGTCTTGCTTGAGCTTTTGGAGGATCATGGAGGAAATTTCTTGGGGAGTATAGGCGCGATCGCGAATCTCGACATTGACCGTATTGTCTTTCCCCTTAACGCAGTTGTAGGGAACACGCTGTCGTTCCGACTCAGTATCTTCCCAACGGCGACCGATGAACCGCTTGATACTGAACACCGTATTTTCGGCATTGGTAACCGCCTGACGCTTCGCCAATTGCCCAGTCAAACGCTCGCCAGTTTTGCCGAAACCAACAATACTGGGGGTGGTTCGCCCCCCTTCAGAGTTCGGGATGACGATGGGTTGACCACCTTCCAATACAGATACACAACTATTGGTTGTGCCCAGGTCAATGCCGATGACTTTTCCCATGACTAGCCGCCGTGAACGCCTTAATTCTACGTGGTAGGGATCTGCAGTTGCTGATCTGTGCCTTCGCTTACCCGTCGCCAGGAACCTGCCAGTTCGTGGAAACACCAGGGAATGTTATGTAAACATTCGGAAGTTTGGTTGCGAAGAGTTCAGAGCTGGATTTAACGATTAGTTTGACTCAAAATGCTCTGATTGCCTACTACCTCTTACTAACCTGTCCGATTGTAGATGCATTTGTCCAGTCATAACCCTAAGTCGGTAGAGATTGCTCCCCGCTGATTTGACCTTGCTACAAGGGTGGTTAAGATTATGGGCCAAGGCAGCCCCCCTTTTTAACGAAGCTCCCCATCGGCGAGAGGTTACTCATCAGGGCGTAATTTCAAATATGCATCAAGCGATTTAATCTGATGTTGCCCTGATTTTCCCCATCATGCCTCATAACTCTTCATTACTATTGTCAGATGTACCTTCTTTGGCAGGGGTGTCAACTTCGGGAGCAGCAGCTACTTTCACCATGGCATGACGCAAAACGAGATCGCCGAGAAGGTAGCCCCGCATTAGTTCTTCCATCACTGTACCCTCTTCATGCTCGTGAGTTGGCTCCCGCATCACGGCTTCATGCAGATTCGGATCAAATTCAGCACCTTCGGCCCGCATAGGGGAAACGCCAACCCGCTTGAGGCAGTCAATCAACTGTTTGTAGACACTTTGATAACTTTTGTGAATAGTCATCTCAGCATCCGTCTGGGGCTTAATTTGTGCCCTGGCCCGCTCAAAGTTGTCAACGACAGGCAGCAATTCGGCAATCGTTGTCCGCTTCACCTGGATTTCCAAATCTTCCCGCTCTTTTTGGGTGCGCCGCCGGAAGTTTTCAAAATCAGCGGCAATTCGGACGTACTGGTTTGTGCGGTCTTCAACCTGGGCCTTCAGTGCATCAATTTCCCGCTGAAGGGACTGGACGACCATGGGGTCAACCCCCACGCCTCCGTCCACATCTCCCTCTACTGTCGGCTGGTCGCCCTGATCCGGAGCATCCTCAATTTCGACAGCTTCTGATGCAGGCAGGTCAGTTGTGTCTGGGAAGTTTGATTCTGCGACAGACGCATCGTCATCCCCAAAATCCACATTGTCGGGCAAAATGGTTTGACGCTGATTTTCGGCTAGGTCGGGTACTGAATCTGTCACGCCTTCTTGATTCTCTATTGTTGTATTTTTCTCGTCTTCAGTCATCGCGCACCAACTCTTACTGTTTGAAGAACTACGCTCTTCCACGTTTATACATCCCCTATGCTACACAGAATCGCTTTTCCTATCTACGTCAGTTATGGGTCTGCCGGAGGAGTCTTTAGGGGGATTACCGTCTTCTTGATTCGTCCTGGGATCTTCCTGATGATTGGACTGAGCTGGTTGAGCGATCGCCGCGATTTCAGGAATTGTCAGAAACCAATGCTCCGTCTAGAGTAATTTTTAGGGAGGATGAAAACTGACATAGCATCAGGGTGACTTGGTCTATAATTGCGCTACTTCTATGTAAATTCTATTGAGGGTCCTCTTCAGGAGGCGCGATCGCCCAGGGTAAAACCGCCGATCGCCATCCAGATCGGGTATGGTTGAGCTTATCGTGCTTCTTTAGCGTTTAGGCAGCGGAGCTTGAGTAGCAACTTTTGCGATCGCTTTTGGGAATGATATACGTACACAAGGAGACTACACAGCAGCAGCTATGGCTAACCCTTCACAACGGCGTGCTCTAGTCGTACGACACGAATTTTCCCCATTCGGCAACAAGCTGGTTCAGACTGGCTACATCGACTCTGATCAAATGCAGCAGGCATTGGTCGAAAGCCGCAAGTCTGGGCGATCGCTGGTTGATGTCCTGGAAACCCTCACCGGGAAGAGCCTGCCGCCAGACCTGCTGCGCCAGTACAAGAAGCAGCAGCTCTTCGAGCTAAAAATTCTCTACGGGGTAGAATCCCTCGATCCTGAACTTAACGACGTCCCCACAACCCAGATCAGCCAACTCATCGACACGCTCATCCCGGTTGATACCTGCCGTCGCTACCGGCTCATCCCCCTCTCCCGCAACGAAACAGACCCCCCTTCTATTTTGGTCGCCATGGTCAACCCAGATGACTTGGCGGCCCAGGATGACCTCAATCGCATTCTGCGACCCCAGAGTCTGACGCTGAAGCGGATGGTGATCACCCCAGATGACTACCAGCGCCTGATCTCCCAGTATCTAGACGAGCAGGTTGAGCGGGAAAAGCAGCTCCAGCGCGAGTCCCAGGTCGATGTAAAGGCCGACATCGAAGGGCTGGAATATCTTGACCTGAGGGAAGACGCCGACGAGTCCGAAGCCGACCTGGGTGCCGCCCTCCAGGACGCCGAAGCCGCTCCCGTCATCGCCCTGGTCAACAAAATTCTGGTGAAAGCTCTGCAAGAGGGTACCTCCGATATTCACGTCGAACCTCAGGAAGAGAACCTGAGAATCCGCTTCCGCAAAGACGGGGTGCTGAGGGAGGCGTTTGAACGCTTACCTAAGAAGATCATTCCATCCGTCACCGCCCGCTTTAAGATTATTTCCAACCTGGATATTGCCGAACGCCGCCTGCCTCAGGACGGGCGTATCCGCCGTATTTTCGACAACCGCAAGGTTGACTTCCGGGTCAACACCCTCCCGAGCCGCTACGGCGAGAAGGTGGTTCTGCGGATTCTTGATAACTCTGCCACCCAGCTAGGGCTGGATAAGCTGATTACCGACCCGGCAACGCTCAAAATTGTCCAAGACATGGTAGCCCGCCCCTTTGGCCTCATCCTGGTAACCGGGCCGACGGGTTCGGGTAAAACCACAACCCTTTATTCTGCCCTGGCCGAACGGAACCACCCGGGCGTCAACATCAGCACGGCGGAAGACCCCATTGAATATACCCTGGAAGGTCTGACCCAGGTGCAGGTAATCCGAGAAAAGGGCATGGATTTTGCCTCCATTCTCCGAGCATTCCTCCGTCAAGACCCCGATGTCATCCTCGTGGGTGAGACCCGCGACAAGGAAACGGCCAAAACTGCTATCGAGGCAGCGCTGACGGGGCACCTGGTTTTAACCACGCTCCACACTAATGATGCGGCAAGTGCGATCGCCCGTCTTGAGGAAATGGGGGTTGAGTCCTTCATGGTATCCAGCTCCCTGATCGGCGTGCTGGCCCAGCGGCTGATGCGGCGGGTTTGCAGTGAGTGCCGTATCCCCTACACCCCCACCCCAGAGGAACTGGCCCGCTTTGGCCTCTCCACCTCCCGTGAGTCAGAACATACCTTCTACAAGGCCAACACCATTACTCCAGAGCAGGCGCAGGCGGATAAGGCTTCGGGTTCCCTCTGCCCCAAGTGCGGCGGCGTCGGTTACAAAGGACGGTGCGGCGTCTACGAAGTAATGCGCGTTACAGAAACGCTTCAGTCGCTGATTACCCAGGGGGCACCCACCGAGCGAATCAAAGAAGTCGCGGTTGAAGAGGGGATGCAGACTCTCCTTGCCTACAGCCTCAACCTGGTGCGCCAGGGGGCAACCACCTTTGAAGAAGTGGAACGGGTTACCTTTACCGACACGGGATTGGAAGCCGAGCTCAAGGCTAAGCGGAAAACCTCTCTAACCTGTCGAGTATGCGGCGCGGATCTCAAGCCTGAATGGCTCGACTGCCCATTCTGTACGACGCCCCGCTTCCAAGATTAAGTTTTATCCCTTGTGTCCCTAAGCCCAAATCCCTGTTAGAGACCCCCTGTAGCAAGTTGCGATAGTGGACGACCGTCCGAACCAATCCCAGAGGAGAGAGTAGACCATGATGGATTTGATGATTGAAGACCTGATGGAGCAGATGATCGAGATGGGTGGGTCTGACCTGCACCTCTCAGCAGGCATCCCCCCCTATTTCCGGATTAGCGGCAAACTGACGCCCATTGGCGATGAGCCGATGACGGCAGAGCAGTGCCAGCGCCTCATCTTCAGTATGTTGAATAACTCCCAGCGTAAGGCTCTTGAGCAGAACTGGGAGCTGGACTGTTCCTATGGCGTCAAGGGCTTGGCACGGTTCCGGGTCAACGTTTATAAAGATCGGGGTACCTATGCCGCCTGTTTGCGGGCGCTCAGCTCGAAAATCCCTAGCTTTGAGAAACTGGGTCTGCCAGACGTGGTGCGGGAGATGGCGGAAAAACCACGGGGCTTGATCCTGGTGACTGGGCCAACAGGATCTGGGAAAACCACAACGCTGGCAGCCATCATCGACCTGATCAACCGCACCCGCGCCGAGCACATCCTCACGGTTGAAGACCCAATTGAGTTTGTGTACGAACCCATCAAAAGCCTGATCCACCAGCGCCAACTCGGTGAAGACACCAAGAGTTTTGCCAATGCCCTGAAGGCTGCCCTGCGGGAAGATCCAGACATCATTCTGGTGGGGGAGATGCGAGACCTGGAAACCATTTCGCTGGCCATTTCGGCGGCTGAAACCGGTCACCTCGTTTTGGGCACCCTGCACACCAGTTCAGCCGCCCAAACGGTTGACCGGATCATTGACGTCTTCCCAGCAGATCGGCAAACCCAGGTGCGGGTGCAGCTTTCCAACTCCCTGGTGGCCGTATTTAGCCAAACGCTGGTATCCAAGAAAAATCCCAAACCTGGCGAGTTTGGCCGGATAATGGCCCAGGAAATCATGGTGGTAACGCCCGCTATTTCGAACCTCATCCGGGAAGGGAAAACTTCCCAGATCTACTCAGCCATCCAAACGGGGGCAAATCTGGGGATGAAGACCCTCGAACGAGTTCTGGCAGACCTTTATAAAGCCGGCACGATTTCCTACGATGCGGCCATGTCGAAAACGTCGAAGCCAGACGAGCTGGAACGACTCATTAAGGCGAGCGGCGGTGCCCCAACCCAGCAGCAAGGCCGTTCCTATGCTGGTGCTAAGCATTAACGCGCGCCCTGCTGCTGGCTCGATTTGAATCACTCATTGCTCCTTATTCACCGGAATTATTCACGAACCATTCAGGGTAGTGCGCAATTATGCAAAGGGAAAGGGCTGCGGCAACGCCAATTTTCCATTTCTATAAGGTTTGCTCTAGATTTTTTCCATGATTAGTAGGGGTTAGGCCATGCCAACTTATGTCGTCAAGGCACGGGATGCCAAGGGGAATCCCCGCAAGCAGAAGGTGACTGCTGGTTCTGCTGCGGAGGCACGCTCGGCTCTGCGGGAGCAGGGGCTATTTGTTCAAGATTTGAAAGAGGCGCAGTCGTTCGACCCAAACAACCTCAGCTTTGACTTCATCACCGACGCTATGACCAGCGTGACGGTGAAGGACAAGGCCATTTTCTCGCGCCAGTTTGCGGTGCTGATTAACGCTGGGGTAGCCATGGTGCGGGGCCTGGGTATTTTGTCGGAACAGTGCCCCAACCCGAAGCTGAAGAAAGCACTTTTAGAGATCAACTCCGACGTACAGCAGGGGACAAACCTTTCAGACGCCATGCGTAAGCACCCCCAGTGTTTTGACGGTCTTTACGTCAGCATGGTGCAGGCCGGAGAGGTCGGCGGGGTACTGGATGAGGTGATGAACCGCCTGTCTAAGCTGCTGGAGGACATGGCCCGGCTGAACAACCAGATTAAGTCAGCCATGACCTATCCGGTTGCGGTCGGAGTAATTGCGACGACGGTTTTCGTGGGGATGACGGTTTTCCTGCTGCCCACCTTCGCCACGATTTTCGAAGAATTGGACGCAGATCTGCCCGTCTTTACCCAGATCATGATGGGCATTAGCGACTTTCTGCGGACACCGCTGTATGTCGTGGGCATTATCATTACCATCGCCCTACTCGTATTTGCCTACAAGCGCTACTACGCCACTCGCGTGGGTCGGGAAACAATGGACCGCTTCTTCCTGAAGATGCCGCTGTTTGGAGATTTGATTCAGAAAACGGCGGTGGCGCGGTTTTGCCGAACGTTCGGTTCTCTCTCCCGCTCCGGGGTACCAATTTTAACGGCCCTGGAGATTGTCCGAGATACGGCAGGGAATCAGGTGATTGCCAACGCGGTGGATGCAGCCCGCCAGGAAATTCAAACCGGTGGCATGATCAGCATCGCCCTACAGCGGGAGCAGGTCTTTCCCATCATGGCCATCCAGATGATTAACATCGGGGAAGAGACTGGGGAAATTGACACCATGCTGATGAAAGTCGCAGACTTCTACGAAGATGAAGTGGAGCAGGCGGTGAAGGCCCTCACCTCCATCATGGAACCCATCATGATTGTGGTGCTGGGGGGCATGGTTGGCTCGATTCTGGTGGCCATGTACCTGCCGATGTTCAAGGTGATGGACGCGATCGGCTAAAAAATAGGAATTAAATAAAGTGCAATTTCCTGGATAGGGGCTTGGCAATGTCAATGGCTTGGCAATGCCAAGCCCGTACAGAGAAGGCAATCGCATAGGTTATTTCATTCTCGTTCCTAAGGGTGGCAAATCGGCAAACTCATAAGGTAGCGGATGCAAGCATGACTTCGGTGGGGGCGATCGCCCTCCCGAAGTTTGCCGTTTCTGAGATGGGGCGATCGCTCCTCAACTGGTATGCCCAGACGGGGCGGGATCTTCCCTGGCGACACAGCCGTGATCCTTATGAAATTTGGGTCTCAGAGATCATGCTCCAGCAGACCCAGGTGAAAACCGTCATTCCTTACTATGAGCGCTGGCTGGCCCAGTTTCCCACGGTGGCGGCCCTGGCGGCGGCAGATCAGCAGGCGGTGCTAAAAGTTTGGCAGGGGTTGGGGTATTATGCCCGTGCCCGCAACCTGCACCGGGCGGCCCAAATGGTGGTGGAGAACCACGGGGGACAGTTTCCCATCACCCTGGAGGAAGTCATGGCGCTGCCGGGGATCGGTCGCACCACCGCCGGTGGGATACTCAGTGCGGCCTTTAACCAGCCCGTGCCGATTCTGGACGGCAACGTCAAGCGGGTTTTGGCCCGACTGGTCGCCTTGCCAGAGCCGCCCCGCAAACGGCTCTCTGACTTGTGGTACCTGTCGGGCCAACTGCTGGATCGGTCACACCCCCGCGAGTTTAACCAGGCGTTGATGGACCTGGGGGCGACGGTGTGTACCCCCCGCGATCCGCTATGCTCGACCTGTCCGTGGACGAATCACTGTCGCGCCCATCAGCACAATCTACAGGGAGTGATACCCATGACTGAATCCCGTTCTCCCGTGCCGCATAAAACCATTGGGGTGGCCGTTATCTGGGATGGGCAGGGGCACATTTTGATCGATCGCCGCCGCCAGGATGGGCTGCTGGGGGGGCTGTGGGAATTTCCGGGGGGCAAGGTAGAGCCTGGGGAAACCGTCACGGCCTGCATTCAGCGGGAGATTCGGGAGGAGCTGGGAATTGAGATTGGGGTGGGCGATCGCCTCACCACCGTTGACCATGCCTACACCCACTTCCGCGTCACCCTGGTGGTGCATCACTGCCAGCACCTATCCGGCGAACCACAGCCCATTGAGTGTGACGAAGTGCGCTGGGTAAAACCAGAGGAACTGGAGCAATACGCCTTTCCCAAGGCCAACGAGCGGATTATTCAGGCAATCTGGGCATATTTGCAGAAGCAAGCGGAGTCAACTTGAATCAGGACGTCCGATCTCAACCCAACACCAGAGGTTTGACCAATCCCCACCACCAGCGCTATAACTAACCGGAGCTAGATGGGCGGTTCCCGAAAAATGGAGCAGCCCCCCTATTGACCCTATGGCGAGAGACAAACCCATGAATTTACCCCGCCCCTTCCGTTTTCAGCGCGGCCTGCTGGGGCTGATGGCAGGCATTGCCCTGGTGGGCAGTTCCCTGCTGGGGACGGAATCGATGACCCGCACCCAGGCACAGACCAGCTACTACTGCCGATTTGCGGAGGCGGCGATCGCCGAAAAAGATGCCCTGCGGCAGGCGGCTATGCAGGGCGATCGCGACGCCCAGCAGCGCTACAAAGCAATGGTGGGGGAACATGCAGCCATGCTGCGGCGCTGCCGGAGTCAGACCTGGCCCCAAACCCAGGCCGTCTGGGTGCGGCTGTACCCCTGTGATGTTCGACCTGGGGCGCTGGACGATCTGCTGGATCGGCTGGTTAACCTGGGCTACAACCAGGTTTACGTGGAAGCTTTCTACAACGGGCAGGTGCTGCTGCCGATGGCGGAAAATCAGACCCCCTGGCCCTCCGTCATTCGCCATCCGGACTATCGCAATGTGGATTTGCTGGCGGAGGCGATCGCCAAAGGCCGAGAGCGGGGGCTACAGGTCTACGCCTGGATGTTCTCGATGAACTTTGGCTACTCCTACGCCCAGCTTCCCGACCGCGCCCAGGTGCTGGCGCAGAACGGCCACGGCCAAACCAGCCTGTCGGCCTTCGAGGCGGCCAGCCTGGACTTCAACACGGGGGGGCTGCACGGGGAAGAGGCATTTATCGACCCCTATAACCAGCAGGCGAAGTACGACTACTACCAGATGGTGCAGGCGATTCTCCGCCGCCAGCCCGACGGCATGCTGTTTGACTATATTCGCTACCCCAAGGGCATTGGCGGCGCGTCGGTGGCCAGCCGGGTGCAGGATTTGTGGATTTACGGGGATGCTGCCCAGCAGGCGCTGATCGAGCGGGGCACCAATCCAGCCGGACAGACGCTGATTCGTCGCTTCCTCAGCCGGGGATACATCACGGTTGGCGATCTGGACGAGGTGCGCGGACGTTATGGGGACGAGGAACCCCTGTGGCAGGGGCGATCGCCCCTGGTCGAGGATGAGGAGCGCACCGCCGAAGAGATCCGTGACCAGCTCCAGCAAGAACTGTGGCGCTTGAGCGTGGCCCACGCTATTCAGGGCGTCCTGGACTTCCTCGCCGTGGCCGTGCTGCCCGCCCAGCAGCAGCGAATTCCCGCCGGAGCAGTCTTTTTCCCAGAGGCCAATGCCCAGGTGCGCGAGGGCTACGACTCTCGCCTGCAGCCGTGGGATCGGTTCCCCGCCTCCCTGGAGTGGCATCCGATGGCCTATGGGGTGTGTGGCGATGCGAGCTGCATTGTGTCGAAGGTGCAGCGGGTGATCGAACAGGCTCCCGCCGGAACCCAGGTGAAGCCAGTGATTGCCGGGGTTTGGGGCCAGCCGATTACCAACCGCCCCTCCCTGGAGGTGCAGATGGACGCCATTCGCCGGGCCGCTCCTCAAATCAACGCTGTCAGCCACTTTGCCTACTCCTGGCAAGATCCGCAGTTCGAGCGGCAGCGGCAGTTTTGCCAGCTCTGATCGGTGAATCTGCGCTATCGATCTGGGGGTAGGTTGAGTGAGGGCAAATGGCCGTTTGCTCCTACGTTACTAGGCGTTAGCGACCGCCGCCGGGAAGCCAGGTTTCCCGCGATATCTCCTCAAGCTGGGTCATTTCCACCGTCAGCGTAAACGGGCGCTCCATTTCTACGGCAATGAATTCCTCCAGCAGGCGTACCTGTTTGGGGGTGAGCGGCTCTTTGGAGCTGGCCACCACCAGGGTCACTTCGGGAGGGCTGGTCTGCCAGTTAATTTTGCTGGAAACGAGCTGCAGCCGCTGAAAGGTGGTGGTGCTGTTCACCAGGGCGGTGCGGATGCTGTCTTCCAGGCGGGTTTGCTGCACCAGGTTAAAAAAGCTGATTCCCAGCGGCACCAGGAGCAGGCTGGTGAAAGCCGTTGCCAATCCCAGTCCACGGCGGGCACGCATGATAGGCGTGTAGCCAGCCGCCAGAAAGGCAATCATGCAGGCCAGGGTGATGCCCAGCAGGTTCGTCACATACAGCAGCGCCGCCCCCTGGCTGAGCGCCCAGTCTCCCTGGGCCAGACCCAGACCCACCACGCAGATAGGAGGCATGAGGGCAACGGCGATCGCCGTTCCTGCCAGAGCACTCGACAGCTTCGGCTGCACCTTAGCAAAGCCACTGATGCCCCCGGCCATGATCGCCACCCCCAGGTCGAGCAAATTGGGTTGGGAGCGGGCCAGCACCTCACTGTCGTACTCGGCAATTTGGGTAATAATGCCCAGGGTGCAGGACAGCAGCGTGGCTGTTACCGTACCCAGAAACACCGCCAGAGCACCTTTGCGCACCAGATCGAGTTCGCCCTCCAGGGCACCAAAGGCCATGCAGCGGATGGGCAGCATCAGCGGCGCGATAATCATGGCTCCGATAATCACCGCTGCGCTGTTGGCCAGCAGGCCGAAGGTGGCGATCGCGCAAGACCCCACAATCAGCACAATGTAGTTCAAATCAATGGCGGCCTCTTCCAGCAAATCGGCCTGCAGTTCCCGCACCTGATCTAACGCAACTCGGCGTTTCCACAGCATCCGATACCGGGTTTTCAGGCGATCGCGCAACCACTGAATTGACATAGCTTCTCCCCACAGAGGATTCAGGTCTCGGCGGACGGTTTCTCAAAAGTAAGCAGATGTTGACGCGGCAGCATCTCCTCAGTCTTCACCCAGCGTAGACCGACAGCAGTCAATTCGCGACGCACCTGCCGCTGGGTCATCTTGTGCAGCCGCTTGATGGGAATGAATGGATTTTCCCCCCGATATTCCGCCAGCACCACCCGGCCACCGGGGTTGAGGGCACGCACCACAGCAGTCATGACTTCCTTGGGATAGGCAAACTCGTGGTAGGCATCCACCATCAGCACCAGGTCAACGCCGTCCGGCAAGTGAGGATCGTCGGGACTGGCCAGAATGCTTACCACATTGGTGACCCGGTTTTCCTCTTTCAGGAATTCGATAATATCCAGCATTTCCGGCTGAATGTCTACGGCCAGCACTTTGCCATCTGGAACCAGGGGAGCCATGCGAAAACTGAAATATCCGGTGCCAGCCCCAATATCGGCAACAACATCCGTTGGCTGGAGGGCGATCGCCTCAATGATCCGCTGGGGCTGCTCATCCCGCTCCCGACTGGACCGCTCTAGCCACAGTGCCCCCCGATGCCCCATCACCTGGGCAATTTCACGCCCCAGGTACACCTTGCCGATGCCGTCTGCGCTGGGGCGTTGATACTGGTAGTCGGTAACCTCCATGCTGGGAGAAAAGGAAAGCGGGGAGGCGATCGCCCCCATCGAAGAAGGAAACACCAGCACAAAAACGCCAACCACCAGGGACAAAATGGAAAGCCAGCGGCCCAGCGGGAACCATCGATGTAAGTTTTTTTTAAGCGTTTGATAAGTATCTTGAATGTCTGAAATCGGGGAGAGGCGCATAGGCTAGATAAATTAGACACACTCTGGCGATGCACCTCGATAATAACCAAAACTCCTGGGCTAAATTAGGAATGATCCACTCCCCCAGCCAGGGCGATGAGGCGTCGCTAACTTGGCCTAGAATTGATTCGTGGCTAAGAAACTGCCTAAGTTCTACTCTGACGAGATTGTTCCGTTGGGGAAACATTGGGGGCAGGCTGAAGCCAGGGGTCAGACTACCGACTGATTTGCCGAACAGCTATGGTACATTCAATCGACGACATCACGCGGCAGGCGCGCCAGGGCAGCGTTGCAGCGATTATTCAAGTCTTAAACGAGCGGCTTGCGGAATCCGGAATTCGAGCGCGGGCCGTGCTGGCCCGTGGAGTTTTGCAGCTCCTCTGCGAGGCGGCCAATGCCGAGCAGCTAGAGCGCCAATCCCTGGTTGAGCGGATTCGACAAATCCTGGAAGCGGTGCAGCCCCGCCACATCCGTCGGGTCAAAATCAACAGCCGTATCGTCAACGAGCAGCAGCTTCTCTGGCTTGACGAAATTCGTCGCGACCCAGAAGCCCACCTGTTGTGGACCGCGGAGATTGTTCTGGCGCGCCCCAATTTGCTCAAACAACTGGCAGAAGACTGGACTTCCCGCAGGCAGGAAGCGGCTCGTGGAGCGATCGCTTCTGCTGCTAAGCCCAACCGTCACAAGCAACGCCGTCCCCTCTGGCAGGGAGTTCTTGGTAGCTCAGCCCTGGGAGTTTTACTGCTGATTGTTGGCTGGTCTCTCTGGGATTGGACGGGCCGTAACCGGGCGGATAGCAATCAGCAGCTATCCAGTGCGGGGGTGTCGAGCGTGGGCGGTGCCAACCCTTCTGCCGAATCCAATGCCGCTCCTGTAGCGGTGCAGGAAACCGCCAGCCCTGACAGCGCCGCTGCCCAGCCCGATGCCTTTGTTCAGGCGGTGCGGATTGCAGAAAAAGCCGTCGCTGATGGCCAAACAGCCACCACCTCCACCGAATGGCTCGACCTGGCTGCCCGCTGGCAAAGAGCCTCAGACCTGATGGGGCAAGTTTCCTCCGATGACCAGCGCTATCCCACTGCCCAGGATCGGCAGTTGATGTATCAAAAAAATAGTGAAGAGGCGCTCAAGCAGGCAGAGCTGGTGCGACCGGCGGGCTAGCAAACGGTAACCAGTGGGCGCTGTCCACCCTACTGGCGGCTGGTGATGCTGAAGGCTCGGAAATGCTGGGCCTGCTCTTCGATGCGAGTGGCGATGCGATCGCACACCAGATTACAAAGCTCGTAAATTAATTCGTCAGCAACGCTGTAGTAGGCTGAGGTGCCCTCCGTTCGGCGGCTGAGGATGCCCGCCTGTAGCATCACCTTAAGATGCTTGGACACATTGGCCTGACTGGTTTGAGTCGCGACCACCAGATCTTGCACACACTTTTCACCGTCGCGCAGCAGGTTCAGGATACGGAGCCGCATCGGTTCGCTGAGGACACTGAAATACTCAGCCACCTGCTGAACAACTTCAGGGGATACGGAATCGGTTGGTTTCATGGGACTCAAGCCAAAACAACTAGGATCACATTAAGCAGCGTCACAAATTTAAATTCATCATGACTGCCCCTAGAAGCAGGAGGCACATCCAATCGGGCGTCCGCAGCTTCTCCCCATCTTAGCAGCCCAAATTTGAGAGAGCCTGAGAGGATCTAGGGACTGGCTCTGTAGCATTACAGGCTCATCAAGCTGACTGACGAAAATTAACTCCACCCGGTTTCAGCGCCCCGTCACTGATTAAGCGCTGTCTAACTGCGCCCGGAAGGGAGTACTTTTTGCAGGGGTGCTCAATTTAGTAAATTAGTACTGCTCATATTGTAAAATAGAGCCAGCCAGAAGTCTATTGGGATGTTCAGCGTTAGTTTTGGGTTAGGCGATCGCCCCAACCCATTTCCCTAAAAGCCGTTTATCAGATGCAAACCGCTCAGGCAGCCCTAATCAGCCCTCAGGCCTTAAACTGTCAGATCTGTAATCCTCCTTAAGCTCCCGCTGTCAGGGGTACTGTATTTCTACAATCTTTTTGATAAGTAGGTCAGCACAATTAAATTCATGTTAGAAAACCGGGGCGCTCCCTCGGTGGGGCGCTCCCCCGGTTTTCTAACCTTCGTTTTTCAATGCAGTTCTACTTATTGTCACAAACTTATTGTCACAATTTGATAGTGCCACCCCAAAAACCATGGTCCAATACACATTAGCCCAGTGCCCGGAAGTTACCCTGACGGTTCCCGGAAAAGACTCGAAAAAATCCAGGGAAAAGGCGATGGATCAGCTCATCGACCTGATGGATGAGGGCAAACTTCCCGTCGATCTTTCGGAGGGATTTAGCCCCCAGCAGCTTATTGAAGTTACAGAACCAGCCATGACCCCAGAAGGTGAAGAAGAAGCGGTCGTCCAGGCCGTTCAAACCCTAAACAACCTTGCCAAGTTAAAGCTTAAGGCCCAGGAGCTGCGGGAAGAAGCCCTCAAGATTCGATCCCAGGTCGATGTTCTGTTTACCGACGAACCCGTTACGGAGGAGGAAATTACCCAGATCCAAAAGGGCTTGAAAGTGCTAAAAGATTTTGCCCAGGCAAACCTGCGCTATCGGATGGGGCGGACAGAAGCCGAAGAGGCCAGGATGGTGCTCGATGATGCCCTAAGAACCGATTAGGGATTTGCTCAAGAGCTTCCTTGTGCAGAAGCTACTCTAAAAGTCCACCAGGCAATAGGGTGCCATGCTACCAACAGAGTTACTGGTCAATCGGCCATCAGGGGACGCCCTTGTCCCCAAACGGGTGGCACTGAATGAACAAAATCGGGCGATCGCCACCGATCTGATCGAGATTTTTCAGGCCCACCAGGGCAAAACCCAGGGCGAACTCAACCAGCAGCTCCAGGAACTGGAGGGGGAAGAAACCGACTATCGCTTTAAGCGAGGGCTGGCCCATCTCCTCCGCAGCGGCTTTAGCACATTTGACGTGGTCAGTCCCCTGGAGCCACAGGATCTGCGCCAGCGAGTATTTGCGGCGGCTTCCCGGCAGGTGCCCCTGCCCCAACCGGCGTCTGAGACACTGGG